>CAYZLN010000060.1:7008-9283 GCA_964479295.1 uncultured Gemmatimonadota bacterium | reverse complement strand
CAGGGCCCGGTAGTGGAGGGTGAAGTTCACCCCCGCCAGGTACATGAAGAGGATCGTCACGTAGTGGATGAAGGGCGAGTCGAAGTACCGCATCGACTCGGTGTGAGGGGTGAACCCCCCGGTGGAGAGGGTGGTGAAGGAGTGGGTGACCGCGTCGAAGAGCGACATCCCGCCCGCCAGGAAGAGGACGGCCTCCGCCGCCGTCAGGCCCGCGTAGACCAGCCACAGGACCTTGGCCGTCTGCGCGATCCGCGGCTGCAGGCGCTTCGGCGTGGGGCCCGGCACCTCGGCCTGGAAGAGCTGCATCCCGCCCACGCCCAGGAAGGGGAGGATCGCCACCCCCAGGACGATGATCCCCATCCCGCCGAGCCACTGCGTCAGGTTCCGCCAGAAGAGGATCCCGTGCGGCAGGCCGTCGATGTCGCCGAAGACGGTGGCGCCCGTGGTGGTGAACCCCGACGCCGACTCGAAGAAGGCCGCCGCCGGGGACTGGAGCACGCCCGTGAGCAGGAACGGCACGGCCCCGACCGCGGCCACCGAGATCCAGGCCAGCGCCACGACGGCGTAGCCCTCGCGGACGCTCAGGTCGCGCTCGAGCCCGGTCAGCCGGACCATCAGCCCGCCCGTCCCCGCCGAACCCGCCGCCGTGACCGCGAAGGCCCAGGCGTCCCCGTCCCCGTAGAGGGCCGCCACCCCGGCGGTCACCAGCAGGGCCGCGGCGACGGCGACCAGCAGGAGCCCCACCACGTGGAGGAGATGTCGTACGCTCATCGCCGCCTCACGCGAAGATCCGCTCGTACCCGGCGACGGCGTCCGGAAGCGCGAAGACCACCACCCGGTCGCCGGCCCCCACCACGTCGTCGCCGCGCGGCAGGACGACCTCGCCGCCGCGGAGGATCGCGCCGACGAGGCCGCCCTCCGGGAGGTCGGCCTCGCGCAGGGGGACGCCCGCGGCCTCGGCGTCCGGGCCCACCTCGAGCTCGAGGATCTCGGCGTCGGTCTCCTTCAGCATCGCCACCCGGCGGACGTTCCCGCGACGGACGTACCGAAGGATCCCGCTCACCGTGGACATCCGCGGGGAGACCACCGCGTCGACGCCCACCCGCGTCACCAGGGGCATGTACTCGACCTTGTCGACGAGGCTGATCACCCGGCGCGCCCCCTGGTCCTTCGCCAGCAGGCAGCTCAGCAGGTTCGTCTCGTCCTGACCGGTGAGCGCCACGAACCCGTCCACCCCCGCGACCCCCTCCATCTCCAGCAGCTCCAGCTCGGTGGCGTCGGCCTGGAGGACCAGGGCCTCGGAGAGCTCCTCCGCGAGCTCCGCGCACCGGCTCCGGTCCTGCTCGATGAGGGTGCACTGGACGCCGTGCTCCTCCAGGTGCCGGGCCAGGTACAGCGCCTCGTCGCTGCCGCCGGCGATCATGACCCGCTCGAGCCGGTGGTCCTCGTAGCCCGCCAGCGGCGGGATGTGGGGCACCTCGCTCGAGGGCGCCAGCACGTAGATCTGGTCCCCCGCCTCGATCCGGCTCGACCCCCGGGGGATCCGGGTCTCCCCGTCCCGGACCACGGCCGCCGTCACGTACTGCCGGCCGGTGAGCTCCCGGTCGAGCTCGGCCAGCGTCTTGCCCGCCACCCGGGCGCCCTCCCGGACCTTCAGCCCCACGAGCTGGAGGCGCCCCCCGGCGAACTGCACGAGGTCGGTCGCCGCCTCGCTGTTGAGGAGCTGGAAGGCCTCCCAGGCGCACTCCCTCTCGGGGTTGATCATCAGGTCGATGCCCATCTTCTCCCGGGAGAAGAGGCTGTCGGACTCGTAGTAGTCGGGGTTCTGGATCCGGGCGACCCGGAAGTCCACGTCCACCCGGGAGGCGGCCAGGCAGGCCACCAGGTTCACCTCGTCCTTGCTGGTGACGGCCAGCAGCAGGTCGGTCTCCTCGAGCCCCGCCTCCTCGAGCACCGAGAGGGAGGCGCCGTTGCCCTCGACGGCGAGGACGTCCAGATGGGAGCCGACGTCTTCGGCCCGGGCCGGGTCCTGCTCGACCACCACCACGTCCTGCTCCTCCCGGGAGAGCCGCTCGGCCAGGTGGTAGCCCACCTCGCCGGCGCCGACGATGAGCACGCGCATGGTGGGGGGCTCCTCCTCGACGGAGTGGAGACGGAAGCGGCTCGCCACGGCGGACGGCCGGGGCGGGACGCCCCGTCGTCGGCCGGAGGGCTAGTGTCGTCGCTCCGGGCCGCGCGGACAAGCCGGGCCGGTCGCCGGGCGGCCCGACCCCGG
>CAYZLN010000060.1:2734-6908 GCA_964479295.1 uncultured Gemmatimonadota bacterium | reverse complement strand
GTCGCTCCGGGCCGCGCGGACAAGCCGGGCCGGTCGCCGGGCGGCCCGACCCCGGGGCCGCGGTCGGCGGGGTCGTCGGTCCGCCCGGTCGGAGCGGCCGGCGATCCGCGGACGAAGGACCCGGCGGCTCCCCGGCGTCCGCTTGCCCTTCGGAGCACGAGCGGCCAGCCTGTGCGGACGGTGCTCGCCGGGCGGATCCTCACCGGGCCGCCCTTCCCGGCTCCTCGAACCCCCCTCTCGACCATGGGCTCACGACACCCGACGCTCTGCGCGCTCGCCCTCGGGCTGGCGCTCCTCGCCCCCGCGGCCGCCCTCGGCCAGGACGGAGACGGCGGCGGCGACCGGCTCACCGGCGAGGACTTCGCCCGCAGCCCCGTCGTCGCCGAGCACGGGATCGCGGCGACGAGCCAGCCTCTCGCCTCCCAGATCGCGGTGGACGTGCTCCAGGACGGCGGCAACGCCGTCGACGCCGCCGTCGCGGCCAACGCCGCGCTGGGCCTCATGGAGCCGACGGGCAACGGGATCGGGGGCGACCTCTACGCCATCGTCTACGACCCGGACACCGACTCGGTGTACGGCCTGAACGCCAGCGGGCGCTCGCCCCGGGGCCTCTCCTACCGGGAGATGCAGCAGGAGCTGGGCGACCGGGAGGAGATCCCGCTCCTGGGCGCCCTCCCGGTGAGCGTCCCGGGCACCGTCAGCGGCTGGTTCGCGCTCCACGAGCGGTTCGGCGCCCGCCCCATGGAGGAGAACCTGGCGCCGGCCGTCCGCTACGCCCGCGAGGGCTTCCCCGTCTCCCAGGTGATCGCCTACTACTGGCAGGGCAACGTCGAGAGCTTCCGGGAGGCGGACCTGCCGGACGACAACTGGAGGGACACCTACCTGGTGGAGGGGGAGGACGGGACGATGCGGGCCCCGGACGAGGGCGAGATCTTCCGGAACCCCGACCTGGCGAGCACGCTGGAGCTGATCGCCGAACAGGGGCGATCGGCCTTCTACGAGGGGGAGATCGCGAAGACGATCGACCGCTACATGCGCCGCATCGGCGGCCACCTGAGGTACGAGGACTTCGCCGAGCACACCGCCGACTGGGTCGACCCGGTGAGCGTCGACTACCGCGGCGTCGAGGTCCACGAGCTGCCGCCGAACGGCCAGGGGATCGCCGCGCTCCAGATGCTCCAGATCCTGGAGGGCTACGACCTGGAGGAGATGGGGCACAACTCCGCCGACTACCTCCACGTGCAGGCGGAGGCCAAGAAGCTCGTCTTCGAGGACCGCGCCCGCTTCTACGCGGACCCGGCCTTCGCCGACGTGCCCGTCGAGCGGCTCGTCTCCGAGGACTACGCCGCCGAGCGCCGGGAGCTCATCGAGATGGACGGGGTCCTCTCCGAGCCCTCCCACGGCGACCCGCGGTCGGTGGAGATGAGCGCGACCATGAGGAAGCGCCTCGACCACGGCAACACCATCTACCTCACCGTCGCCGACTCCAGCGGCATGATGGTGTCGCTCATCCAGAGCAACTACGCCGGGATGGGCAGCGGCCTGGTGCCGGACGACCTGGGCTTCATGCTCCAGGACCGCGGGGCGCTGTTCACGATGGAGAAGGGCCACCCGAACGTCTACGAGCCCGGCAAGCGCCCCTTCCACACCATCATCCCCGCCTTCGCCACGAAGGACGGCGAGCCGTTCCTCAGCTTCGGGGTCATGGGCGGCGGCATGCAGCCCCAGGGGCACGTCCAGGTGCTGGCCAACATCGTCGACTTCGGGATGAACGTGCAGGAGGCCGGCGACGCCGCGCGCTACCGGCACTTCGGCAGCAGCTCGCCCACCGGCGAGGAGATGGAGGGCCGGGGCCTGCTGCGGCTGGAGAGCGGCGTGCGGCAGAGCGTGGTGACCGCCCTGGAGGGCCGGGGCCACGACGTCGACGTCGGCGCCGGAGGCTACGGCGGCTACCAGGCCATCCGGTGGGACCCGGAGGAGGGCGTCTACTGGGGCGCCACCGAGATGCGCAAGGACGGCTACGTGGTCGGGTACTGACGGCCGGCGGGCGGGCCGCTGCGACAGAGAGGATCCGGGGGGCCGGCGACGCCGGGTCCCCGGAACCGCGGCGGGGACGGTCGTCTCTCTTGCACCGGGGGGGACCGGGAGAGAAATTCCCGCGGTGATAGATGGACCGAGATCCGTCGGGGCTCGACGGGGGGCGACCCCGTAGCGTCCGGCGCCCCCGGGGCCTCGCGGGAGCTGTCGGCGCCCGGTTCCTCCAACCCGGAGCCCCCGTGGAGAAGATCGGGGATCTTCTCGACCGCCAGGTGCCCCGGTCCGTCGTCGGACGCGAGCGGGCGCTGGACGCCCTCTCGTCCTGCCTCGACCCCGACGGCCCGGTGGTCTGCTTCGTCCACGGCATCCCGGGCATCGGGAAGTCGGCGCTCCTCCACGCCCTGGCCGCCCGGCTCCGGGACGCCGGCGCCGTCGTCGTCCCGGTGGACGGCCGGGACGTCGAGCCGAGCGAGAGCGGCTTCCTCCACCACCTGGGCCGTCGGCTCGACGTCCCGGACCCCGCGCTCGAGGGGGTCGTCCGCCGCCTGGATCGCCTGGACGCGACGGCCGTCCTCCTCGTGGACACGTACGAGCGGCTGCGCCTCCTGGACAGCTGGCTCCGGGGCACCTTCGTCCCGGCCCTCCCCCGCCACGCACGGCTGGTCGTGGCGGGCCGCTACCCGCCCTCGGGCCCGTGGCTCACCCGGCCCGGCTGGCGGGAGCTGATCCGTCCCGTCCGGCTGGGCCCCCTCTCCGACGACGCGGCCCGCGAGCTGCTGGAGCGGATGGGCGTCGACGAGCACCGACGCGACCGGATCCAGGCCTTCGCCCGGGGCCATCCCCTCGCCCTGCAGCTCGCGGCCGCCACCGCCCTCGGGCCCGGAGGCCCGGGACAGGGGGACGCCGGGATCCCGGGCGTGGTCCGGGAGCTGAGCCGGCACTTCCTGGAGGGCGTGGACGACGCCGCCACGCGGGAGGCGCTCGTGGCCGCGTCGGCGGTGCGGAGGACGACCGTGTCCCTGCTGTCGGCGATCTTCCCGGACCGGGACGCCCGGGCGCTCCACGGCCGCCTGGCGTCGCTCCCCTTCGTCTACAGCGGCCCCGACGGGCTGATGGTCCACGACGCCGTCCGGGAGGCGATCGCCTCCGCGACCCGTGCCCACGACCCGGAGCGGTACCGCCGGTACCGCCGCTCCGCCTGGAAGCGGCTGCGCTCGGAGGTCAGCGGCGCGGGCCGCTCGGAGCTGTGGCGCTACACGGCCGACATGCTGTACCTGATCGAGAACCCCACGTGCCGGGAGGCCTTCTTCCCCAGCGGCGCCCAGGACCTGGCCGTCGAGCCCGCCGGCGAGGAGCACCGGGACGACGTGCTGGCGATCGCCCGCCGCCACGAGGGCCCCGAGGCGGTGGATCTGCTCCGCTACTGGTGGCGGGTCCGCTCGCACCGGTACCGCGCCGTCCTCGATCCCGGCGGCGACGTCGTCGGGTTCTACCTCCTGCTGCGGGCCGACGAGGCCCGGGCCGCGCCCCAGGACCCCGTCACGCAGGCCTGGCTCGACCACCTCTCCGACGGCGGCCCCGGGCCCGGGGAGACCCTCTTCATCCGGCGCTGGCTGTCCCGGGAGGCCGGTGAGTCGCCGTCGGCCGTACAGGCCGCCTGCTGGCTGGACATCAAGCGCACCTACATGGAGATGCGCCCGGACCTGAGGCGAGTCTACCTGACCGTGCGGGAGCTGGGCCCGTACGCCGAGGCCGCGGGGGAGCTCGGCTTCGAGCACGACCCCGACCTCGACCGGGCCGTCGACGACGCCGTCCACCGCACGGCCGTCCTCGACTTCGGGCCGGCGTCGGTGGACGGCTGGCTGCGGGGGCTGGCGGCGGCCGAGCTGGGGGTGGCGGACGGCGGGGCCGACCTCCTCGACCACGCCTCCCGCGAGCTGATCGCCGGCGACCGGCGGGTCGACCTCTCCCCCCGGGAGTTCGATCTGCTCTCCCTGCTGGAGCAGCGCCGGGGGGAGGCCGTCTCCCGGGAGGAGCTGCGCAGGACCGTGTGGCAGGACGTGGACGTGGCGAGCAACGTCGTCGACAGCGTCGTCTACTCGCTCCGTCAGAAGCTGGGCGAGGACGCCGACCGGCT
>CAYZLN010000060.1:0-2634 GCA_964479295.1 uncultured Gemmatimonadota bacterium | reverse complement strand
ATCGTCGACCGCACGATGCCCCCGTCGGGCGACGGCGAGCCCACCGTCCTGCGGGAGGGATCGAACGGCTGGGTCTGCATGCCCGACAACCCGGACGTGCCGGGCGACTCCCCGGCCTGCCTCGACGGGGCGTGGCGGGACTTCCTGGGCGCGCTCGTCGACGGCGGGGAGCCCCCCGCCGACGGCGAGCTCGGCGTCGCCTACATGCTCCGGGGCGACTTCCCCGTGAGCAACCGGGACCCGTCCGCCACGGAGCCCACGCCGGACAACGAGTGGATCGCGGACAGCGGCCCCCACGTCATGTTGCTGGCGCCCGACCCCGTGCTCGAGGGCCTGCCCACCTCGCCCGGGGACGGGCCGTGGGTCATGTGGGCGGGGACCCCGTGGGCGCACGTGATGGTCCCGGTTCCCGGGATGCCCCGGCACTGAGAACCGGCGCGACCGACGGACGACGGAGACTCCTGTGAAGAGCGAACCCGCGAGGAGATCCACGATGCCGAACCTGCTGCCCGACCCGACCCTGTATCCGTCGCCCTCGATGGCCGCCGAGGCGCCGCCCGAGACCCTCGCCTACGTGGCGCTGCTCGCGGCCGGCGGAAACGGGAAGCGCGACGCCATCGGCGTCGTCGACACCGACCCCGGCTCGCCCGACTACGGCGAGATCGTGGGCAAGACCGATCTGCCCCACGGCGACAACGAGCTGCACCACTTCGGCTGGAACGCCTGCAGCTCGCACCTCTGCGGCTACGCGGCCCATCCCCACGTCGAGCGCCGCTACCTCGTCGTGCCGGGGATCGGCTCCGGCCGCATCCATGTCCTCGACACGGGGCCCGACCCCCGCGAGCCCGAGCTCGTGAAGGTCATCGAGGCCGAGGAGGTGGCCGAGAAGACCGGCTACGCCTTCCCCCACACCGTCCACTGCGGCCCGGACGGCGTCTTCGTGAACGCCCTGGGCGCGCCCGACGGCGGCGGCCCCGGCGGCATCTTCCTCCTCGACCACGAGACCTTCGAGATCGAGGGCGCCTGGGAGGAGGACCGGGGCCCGCAGCACCTGGCCTACGACTTCTGGTGGCACCTGGGCCACGACGCCATGATCACCAGCGAGTGGGGCACGCCCGAGATGTTCGTCGACGGCCTGGACCCCGAGCTGCTCCTGGACGGGCAGTACGGCAACAGCCTCCACGTCTGGGACCTCCGGGAGCGGACCCACCAGGAACGGCTCGAGCTGGGCGACGAGCAACAGATGGTGCTCGAGCTGCGCCCGGCCCACGACCCGCGGCGGGCCTTCGGCTTCGCCGGGGTGGTGATCAGCCTGGAGGACCTCTCCAGCTCGATCTGGCTCTGGCACCGCGAGGAGACCGACGTGGGCGGGACGTGGTCCGCGGAGAAGGTGATCACGATCCCCGCCGAGCCCGCCGACCCGGCGGACCTCCCGCCGATCCTCGAGCCCTTCGGGGCGGTGCCGCCTCTGCTCACCGACATCAACCTCACCCTGGACGACGCCACGCTGTACGCCTCCTGCTGGGGCACGGGCGAGCTGCGGCGGTACGACGTCAGCGACCCCTCCGAGCCCGAGCTCACCGGGTCGACGCGGATCGGGGGGATCGCGGACCGGACCGCCCATCCGTCGGCCCCGGACCGGCCGCTGTCCGGCGGGTCGCAGATGGTGGAGGTGAGCCGGGACGGCGAGAGGATCTACCTGACGAACAGCCTCTACTCGCCGTGGGACGACCAGTTCTACCCCGACGGGATGGACGGGTGGATGGCGAAGGTCGACGCGACGGCGGACGGGATCGCCCTCGACCCCGACTTCTTCGTGGAGTTCGAGGACGGCCTCCGCTCGCACCAGGTGCGCCTGGAGGGGGGCGACTGCTCGTCCGACTCCTACTGCTACTCGTAGGCCGGGCGGCGCCGCGCCCCGGTGACGCGGATCGGTGGCGTCCGGCGGCGCGGACGCGGCCATGAAGCTCCACCCTGCAACTCGTCGGCGCCCGGGATGGACGCCGTAGCTCCCTCGCTGCCCTGGGCCGCGCTGCTGGCCCTGGGCGCCGTCCACGGGGTCAATCCGGCCATGGGATGGCTCTTCGCCGTCGCCCTGGGGCTCCAGCAGGAGGATCGCCGCCGCGTCTGGTCGGCCCTCGTCCCCCTGGCGCTGGGTCACGCCCTGGCGGTCGCCGCCGCGGTGGCGGCGGCCGCCCTCCTCGGGCGGATCGTCCCGCTCGACGTCCTGAAGTGGGCCGTGGCGGCGACGCTCCTCGCCTTCGGCGTCGCCCACCTGATCCGGCACCGGCACCCCGGACGGGGCGGGATGAAGGTCGACTGGAAGGACCTGACGCTCTGGTCCTTCCTCGTGGCCTCGGCCCACGGGGCCGGTCTCATGGTGGTGCCCTTCGTCCTGGACGCCACGGCCGGCGGCGGACCGCACGGCGCCGGACCGGCCGGCCCGGGGCCCGCCGCCCACGCCGCGGAGCCCCTCGCGTCCCTGCCGCCGGAGCTGTGGTCCGGCCTCGCCGCCACCCTCCTCCACACCGGCGCCTACCTCCTCGTCACGGGCCTCGTCGCCGTGCTCGTCTACGAGAAGCTCGGCCTGCGGCTGCTCCGGAGGGCCTGGATCAACCTGGACCTGCTCTGGGC
>CAYZLN010000059.1:0-9351 GCA_964479295.1 uncultured Gemmatimonadota bacterium | reverse complement strand
TCCGGAAGATCCCCGGCAGGAAGCCGCCGTGGAAGCGCTCGATGCCGCGGGCCAGCAGCTTCCGCAGGCCCCCGGCCCGTTCCGCGTCCGTCGTCTCGATCCAGGCCATCGCGATCCCTCCGGAGCCGGACGAGAAAGGGAGGGCTTCGGCCGGGCAGGCTCTTCGGGCGGCGGGCCGCCCGCAAGGAGGAAGGGGCTGTCGGGGGGCGATGGAGACGGCCTTCAGCCGCCGATCATCTCGCCCAGCACTTCGGGAGGGGCCCCTGCGGTGCCGCAGAGGTTCACCTGGTCCATCAAGTCGTAGACGCCGGCCTCGCGCACCGCCTCCTGGAACTCCTCCAGCAGCTCCTCGTCGGGCATCTTCCAGACGGCCCAGTAGGCGTGGTCGGTCCGGCGGTCGGCCTCGACGTCGTTCCGCCCGATGGCCACCAGCTCCACCCCGTCGTCGAGAAGGCCCTGGATGTCCTCCCCCGCCCGCCGGACCCACGCTTCCTGCTCGGCCTCGGACAGCGCGCGCCAGCCCTCGCCGGGCGTCCAGAGCTCCAGGAAGTAGTACATCGGGACTCCTTTCTTGATGAGCGTCCTCGATCGGGGCCCGGGCCCAGGGCCGGGGCCCCGCCCCCGGCGGCTGGTCCGCGAGGAGGAAGGGGCCGTCGGGGGACGACGCAGGCCCCTCAGCCGTCCGGCTCCCGGGGCACGAAGTCGTAGTAGGGCGTCCGGGGCGCCTCGCCGGGCGGGAGGGCGTCGGGGACCGAGTCGCCCGGCGGCCCCAGCGTCGCGATGAACCGGTACATCGCACGCAGGTCCCGCTCGCTCATCGCGTGCACGTTGAACCAGGGCATCGGGGGCTTCTCGTCCCGGGTCTTCAGCATCTTCACCCATCGGTCCTCGGAGACCCGCTGGACCGTCCGCCGGAGGTTGTCGGGGTAGGTGGTCCCCCACGGCCCCCGGAAGCCCACCCGCGAGCCGGTGAGCCAGTCGTCCTGCGGCACCCGGCCCTGCTTCTGGAGGTAGCCGGCGGTGTGGCAGTCGTTGCAGCCGGCCACTCGGATCAGGTAGCCGCCCGCCTCCACGGGGGTCTCGGCCGCCACGTGCGGGGCGGCCTCCGGCGACGAGGCGGCGGACGCCTCCTCCGTGCCGGCCTCGCCCGGGCTGCAGCCCGCCGCGAGGAGACATCCGGTGAGAACGACCCCGAGCACCTCGGTCCGGCACCGCATCGCCCCTCCTCTCTCCCGTGAGCAGGTGACCGCGTGTCCGACGTCCCGTCGGGCTCCGGAAGCTCCGGTCCGGGACTCGCCCCGTGCCGAGTCCCTGACGTCCGGCCCACCCCACGCCCCCACACGACCGGGGACCCTCCGCGTCGGCGAGGGAGTGTGCGAAGCACCCCTGACCGAGCCGATGCGGGGAGGGTCCCCGGGAGGACGTTGGCCCGTCGCTGTCCGCGGGAGAGCCGGTAACGCTCGCCTACTGGATCGTGTTGATGATGCCGAAGATCGGCAGGTACATCGCCACGATCATCCCGCCCACGATGACGCCGAGGACGACGATCATCGCCGGCTCGAGCGCCTTCAGCAGCGACTCGACGGCCACGTCGACCTCGTCGTCGTAGAAGTCGGCGATCTTGGACAGCATGCCGTCCAGGTCCCCTGTCTGCTCGCCCACGTTGATCATCTGCGTGACCATGGGCGGGAAGACCTCGGTCTCGGACAACGGCTCGGAGATCGACTGCCCGCCGGCGATGGACTCCCGGCTCTCCATCACCGCGTCGTGGATGACACGGTTGCCCGAGGTGCGGGCCGTGATCTCGAGGCCCTCGAGGATGCTCACGCCGGAGCTGAGCAGCGTCCCCAGCGTCCGGGTGAACCGCGAGATGGCGGCCTTCTGCACCAGGTCGCCCAGGACGGGCACCTTCAGCAGGAACCGGTGCCAGGCGAGCTTCCCCGACTCGGTGTTGATCCACCGGTGGAAGAGGAACCCGCCGCCCCCCAGCCCCGCCAGCATGTAGAGCCCGTAGTTCTGGAGGCCGTTCGACATCGCGATGACGATGCGGGTCGGCAGCGGCAGGGTCTGGTTGAAGCTGGCGAACATCTGCTGGAACGTGGGGATCACGAAGAGCAGCAGGACCGCCACGGCGGCGATGGCCACGAGGAAGATCACCGCCGGGTAGATCATGGCGCCCTTCACCTTCCGCTGGAGCGCCTCGTTCTTCTCCAGGAACTCGGCCAGCCGGAGCAGGATGGTGTCGAGGATCCCGCCGGCCTCCCCGGCCTCCACCATGTTCACGTAGAGGTCGGTGAAGATCTTGGGATGCTCGCGGAGCGCGTCGGCCAGGGTGTGGCCGGCCTCCACGTCGTAGAGGACGTCCTGGACCGTCTCCTGGAGCTTCTCGTTCTGGGTCTGGTCCGCCAGGATGTTCAGGGACTGCACCAGCGGGAGCCCCGCGTTCACCATGGTGGCGAACTGGCGGGTGAAGAGCACCACGTCGCGGGTGCCGACCCCGCTGCCGAGCTCGAAGCTGATTCCCTCCGACTTCTCGCGGATGTTGACGGGGATGAGCTTCTGCTCCCGGAGGTACGCGACCACGTCCTCCCGGCTGGGACGCTCGATCTCGTCCCGCTCGATGTCCCCGCTGACGGTCCTGGCGCTGTACTGCCACGTGGGCATGGCTCAACCCTCCTTCGAGGCGTGCACGCTCACCGCCTCCCGCTTCGCGGCGACCCTCGACTCCGCTGCCGGAAGCGTACGGAAGATGGTCTTCGTCGTCGTCATCGTCGCCCCGCTCCCCCGCTCGTGCCGGTGCCCCCGGCCGTCGTGGACCCGGTCCCGGCGGCGGCCCCGCCGATCATGCGCTTGAACTCCTTGGGGTCGCTGCTGACCCGCAGGGCCTGCTCGAGGTCGATCTCGTTCTGCATGTAGAGCTGGTAGAGCGACTTGTTCATCGTCTGCATGCCGTGCTGCGCGCCCGACTGCAGCGCCGAGTAGATCTGGTGCACCTTGTCGTCCCGGATCAGCGACCGGATGGCCGGCGTGGCCACCATCACCTCGCAGGCGAGCGCCCGGCCGCCCCCCGACGCCTTGGGGATGAGCGTCTGGGTCAGCACGCCCTCCAGCACGAAGGCGAGCTGCGCCCGGACCTGCGCCTGCTGGTGGGAGGGGAAGACGTCGATGATCCGGTTGATGGTCTCCGCGCAGGAGTTCGTGTGCAGGGTGGCGAAGGCCAGGTGCCCCGTCTCGGCGATGGTCAGCGCGGCCTGGATCGTCTCCAGGTCCCGCATCTCGCCGATGAGGATGATGTCCGGGTCCTGGCGGAGCACGTACTTCAGGGCCGACGCGAAGCCCGGCGTGTCCGAGCCGACCTCCCGCTGGTTGACGATGCAGTTCTTGTGTCGGTGGACGAACTCGACCGGGTCCTCGATGGTGACGATGTGGCCCTGCCGCTCCCGGTTCACCTTGTCGATCATCGTGGCCAGGGTGGTGGACTTTCCCGAGCCGGTCGGGCCGGTGACGAGGACCAGCCCGCGCGGCAGCTCGGCGAGATCCTCGGCCACCGGCGGCAGCCCCAGCTCCTCGAAGCTGTGGATCTCGAAGGGGATGCGCCGCAGCGCCATGGCCACGTTGCCCCGCTGGCGGAAGCAGTTCCCCCGGAACCGGGAGAGCCCCTCGACCCCGAAGGAGAAGTCGAGCTCGTCGTTCTGCTCGAACCGCTTCTTCTGCTCGTCGGTGAGGATCGAGTAGGCGAGCTGCTGGCACTGTCGTGCGCTCAGCGTCTCGTCGACCGAGGAGGCGTTCACCAGCCGTCCGTCGATGCGGACCTTCGGGCGCTCGCCGACGGTCAGGTGGAGGTCGGAGGCGTCCCGCTCGAGCATCTCCTCGAGCAGGGTCCGGAGGTTGATGGAGGTCTCGCCGCGCTGCGGTGTGGCTGGGGTCATGTCTATCTACTCGTACGTTTCACGGGACATACGACGCCCCCCGGGCGCGGTCCGCCCGGGGCCGGCCGAGGGGCTGCGGCTCGGCTACGCCGCCGTCTCCTTGAGGACTTCCTCGAGGGTGGTGATGCCCCGGCGGACCTTGATGAGGCCGTCCTGTCGGAGCGTGAGCATGCCGTCGTCGACGGCCTGGTCCTGGAGGTCGTCGGACGACGCCCCCTGCAGGACCATCCGGCGCATCGTCCGGTTCATCGGCATCACCTCGTAGAGGCCCTGCCGGCCCTTGAAGCCGGAGTCGTTGCAGGCGTCGCAGCCCTCGCCCTCGTAGAAGGTGATCTGGCTCGCCTTGTCCGGATCGAGGCCGGCCGCCTCGAGCTGCTCCGGCATGTATTCCGCCTCCACCTTGCAGTTGGTGCAGATCCTCCGCACCAGCCGCTGGGCGGTGATGACGTTCACGGCCGAGGCCACGTTGAACGGCTCGATCCCCATGTCGACCATGCGGGTCACCGTGGAGGCGGCGTCGTTCGTGTGGAGGGTCGACATGACGAGGTGGCCGGTGAGCGCCGACTTGATGGCGATGCTGCCCGTCTCGAGGTCCCGGATCTCACCGACCATGATGATGTCCGGGTCCTGGCGCAGGAACGCCTTCAGCGCGGTGGAGAAGTCGAACCCGATCTGCGGGCGCACCTGCACCTGGTTGATGCCGTGGAGGTTGTACTCGACCGGATCCTCGGCCGTCATGATGTTGACGTCCTCGTCGTTGATCCGGTCCATCGCGCTGTAGAGGGTGGTGGTCTTACCGGAGCCGGTGGGGCCGGTGACCAGCACCATGCCGTACGGGTTCTCGATGGCGCTGAGGAAGTCCTTCTCCGCCTTCGGCTCCATGCCGAACTTCTCCAGGTCCAGGCGGAGGCTGCTCTTGTCGAGCACACGGAGGACGATCTTCTCCCCGTGGATGACCGGCAGCGTCGAGACCCGGAAGTCGATCACCCGGTCCCCGATCTTCATCTTGATCCGTCCGTCCTGGGGGACGCGCCGCTCGGCGATGTTCAGGTCCGCCAGGATCTTGACCCGCGAGGTGATGGCCGCCTTCATCCGGTACGGCGGCTTCATGATCTCGTGGAGCGTCCCGTCGATCCGGTACCGGACCCGGAGCTCCTTCTCGTAGGGCTCGATGTGGATGTCCGAGGCGCCGCGCCGGACGGCGTCGGTGAGGAGCCCGTTGATGAGCTTGACGACGGGCGCGTCCTCCACCTGCGCCCGGAGCTGGTTCGCGTCGAGCTCCTCCTCTTCCTCTTCCTCCTCGAGGACCTCGATGTCCTGCTCTTCGATCTCCTCCAGCAGGCCGCTGAGCCGCTCGGTGGCGATGTCGTAGTGGCGCTCGATCGCCTGGCGCAGCGAGTACTCCCCCGCCACCACCGGCTCGATGTCGAACCGGGTGATGAACTTGAGGTCGTCGACCACGTTGAGGTCGGTGGGGTCGGCCATCGCCACGGTGAGGGTGCGGCCGACCCGCCGGAGGGGCAGCGCCAGGTTCTTCGAGGCGAACTCGGCCGGGACCAGCTTGAGGATCTTCTGGTCCACGTCCACTTCGCTCAACTCGACGGCCGGGACCTGGAACTGGCGGGAGAGGATCCGCGTCAGGTCCGACTCCTGCACCATGTCCATGGCCACGACACAGTAGCCCAGCCGCGTGCCGGTGCGGCTCTGCTCCTGGAGGGCCTTCTCGAGCTGGTCGACGGTGATCAGGTCCTCCTGCAGGAGAAGCTCGCCGATGCGCTTCTCCTGGGGGGAGATGTCCGTGCGCTCGAGCGCAGTGGGACTGGTGCTCACTGGACCGGAGCCTCCCGGACGAACACTGGTGCGGACAGGGTGGACTGACAGTCCAAGGTATCCTCCGGCAGCGGCGCCCGTCAAGCAACGAGGAGCTCGTAGCGAGGGTATCTCCGTGCGAGAGCGCGGTTTGGCCCCGGACGCACCGGAAGCCGTCCGAGGGGCTCCCGCCGGACGGGCCCGGAGCCCTCAGGGCACCTCGACCCGGGGGCGCAGCTCCTCCAGGCGGGCCGGGCCGATGCCCTTCACCTCGAGGAGATCCTCGAGGCGGTCGAACCGACCCCGTCGCCTCCGGAGGTCCAGGACGCGCCCCGCCAGCACCGGACCCACGCCGGGCAGGCCCTCCAGCTCGGCGCGGCCGGCCCGGTTGAGGTCGACGGGGCCGCCGTCCGGCGGCGTCGGCGTCGAGGGGCCCGGCGGCCGCGCCGCGTCCCGTCCGGGCCCGAGCCCCCCGTCCGGCGCGCCCCGGAAGTCGTCGGGCAGGTCCAGCCGCGGGGCGATCCGACGCAGCGTGGCCGGGCCGACGCCCTTCACCTCGAGGAGGTCGGCCGTCCGGCGGAACGGCGACCTTCGCCTGCGCTCGACGATCGAGCGGGCGAGGACCGGCCCCACCCCCGACAGCCTCTGCAGCTCCACGGGGGTCGCGCGGTTCGGGTCCAGGGTCTCGCCGGGGGCGAGCGGGGTCGCGATCCGTGCGGCCCGCCGGCGGTTCCCGGCGACGGCGTCCCGGACCTCGGCGAGGGCCCCGCTCTCCGCCGACCCGTCGCCGGCCGGCGTCCAGGCCCAGGTGGCCTCGTCCGGCCCGAGGCCCACCCTCGCGGCCGCCCCCGCCAGCACCAGCACGGTGCCCAGCACCAGCGCCCTGCGCTCGGAGCGGTTGAAGTCGGGGAGCATGTCCCACGCTCCCCGCCGCCGTCACGGCGGTCTCAACGCGGCGGTGCGCGCCGCGCGCGGGTGATCTCCAGGGACATCCAGAGACTCGCCCGCCCGGCCGCCCCGGGGCGCGGCCGCTCGCGCGCCGCGCACGGGCGCTCAGAAGACGAAGGTGAGCTCCGCCCAGCCCGCCACCGGCCGGCCGCCGGAACGGGCCGGGGCGAACTCCATGGCCCGGACCTTCTCCCGGAGGCGGCGGTTGAACGCCTCGTGGGGCGTGGCCGGGTCCAGCTCCACCGGGCCGGTGGGGCGGCCGGCGGAGTCGACGTGGACGCGCACCACGACCTCCGTCCCCCGCACCTCGTCCGGCGGGTCCCACTCCGGGAGGACGGACCGGGGCACGGGGGGGCGTCCGGCCCCGCCCCCCGGCTGCGCCTCGGCGCCGTCCCGGCCGCCCCCGGGGTCGCCGGCGGTGCGGGGCGTGAGCTCCACGGCGGCGAGGTCGGCGCTCTCGGCCACCCGGGGGGCCGAGACGTCGGCCGAGACGTCGACCACCGGCTCCGGGGGCGGCGGCACCTCGACCTCCCGGGAAGCCGCCCGCAGCGCCACCGCCTGCACCGTCCTCGGCTCCCACGACGGGTCGGCGCTCGTGGACGGCGCCCGGGCCCGCTCGCCCGTGATCCCCGGGCCGGGCCCGGCGCGCCAGCCCAGCACCAGCCCCACGTGGAGGGCCACGGAGACGAGCAGGCCCACGGCGAGGCAGCGGCGGTACCAGAGCTCGTCGGCGTCGGGGCGGGTCGGGGCCACTTCGGACACCTGAGTGGGAGGGTTCCGTGCGGGTTTGTAGCTCCAGCGGGGCGCCGTGTTCCCGCCGTCTTGCTCTCCCGGGCGAGCCGCCGGCAGATTGAGCGCCCCTTCTCCGGCGGGTCGTTCGCCGATGCCGTCCCGGCACACCACGGGAGGACGACGGACACGTCCATGAGAGCCATCGTCAAGAGCGAGGCCGGCCCGGGCCTGGAGATCCGCGACGTGGACGCGCCGGAGACGGGCTCGGACCAGGTCGCCGTCCGGGTGCGCCGCGCCGGCATCTGCGGAACCGACCTCCACATCCGGGACTGGGACGGCTGGTCGCGCTCGCGGATCGACCCCCCGCTCGTCCTCGGCCACGAGTTCATGGGCGAGGTGGTCGAGACCGGCTCCCTGGTGGAGAGCGTCGAGGTGGGGGACCGGGTCTCCGCCGAGGGGCACATCGTGTGCGGCCACTGCCGCCACTGCCGGACGGGGGACGCCCACGTCTGCCGCGACACCTCCATCCTCGGCATCGACCGGGACGGGGCCTTCGCCGAGCGGGTGGTCGTGCCCGCCACCAACATCGTCCCGGTCCCCGACGCCGTCGACGACGACCACGCCGCCGTCTTCGATCCCCTGGGCAACGCCTTCCACACCGTCCTCCACACCGACGTGTCGGGCCGCTCGGTCGTGGTGGTCGGGTGCGGCCCGATCGGGCTCTTCGGCGTGGGGATCGCGCGGGCGGCCGGCGCCCGGCCGGTCGTCGCCGTCGAACCGGTCGCCCAGCGGCGGCAGATCGCCGCCGAGATGGGCGCCGACCACCTCCTCGACCCCGACGACGTCGACGTCGCCGAGGCCGTCCGCGAGCTGACCGACGGCTACGGGGCCGACGTCGTCTGCGAGATGAGCGGCCACCCCGAGGGCGTCCGGAGCGCCTTCCGCGCCTGCCGCAACGCCGGCCACGTGCGGCTGCTGGGCCTCCCGGAGGACGAGGTCCCGGTGGACCTGGCGGACGACGTCATCTTCAAGGGGCTCCACGTCTACGGCGTGATCGGCCGGAGGATGTACGACACCTGGCTCCGGATGCGCGACTTCCTCGCCGCGGGCCTCCTGGACGTCGAGCCCGTCCTCACGCATCGGCTCCCCCTCGACCGGTTCGAGGAGGGGTTCCGGGCCATGGAGGACGGCGACGCCGCCAAGGTCGTCCTCGGCCTGACGTGAGGGCGTGCGACCGGCGACGCGGGGCCCGGGCCGCCGCTCCCGCCCCCGGTCCCGGCCGGGGGAGCCCCGTGCCCGCCGCGGCCCTGGCCGCCCTCGCCGTCGTCGCCCGCCTCGACCCCGGCGAGCCGGCGCCGGACGCCGCCCGGGTCGCGTGGGCGGCGTTCCCCGACACCGTCCTCGTCGGGGAGCCCTTCGCCTTCGAGGCCGCCGGCCCGCTGGCCGTCAACACCTGCGGACGCTTCGACTCCCTGCTGCTGAGCGTCTCCGACTCGGCCGTGGAGGTGTCCGGCCGGCGGCTCGTCTACACCGACGCCTGGTGCAGCGACGAGCGGGTGAGCTGGTACCGGGTCCGCGAGGCGGCGATGCCCCGGGCCGGGCGGTTCCCCGTGCGCACGGCGGGCGGCCGCGAGCTCGGGGCGATCGTGGCCCGTGACACGGGCGCCTTCTCCCCGTCGCGGGCCCGCGGAGAGGGCACCGTCCGCTCGGCCGGGGGGTGTCTCTTCTTCGGGCCGGGCTGGGCCCACGGCCAGCGGCCCTTCCCCCTCCGCGATCCGCCCGAGCGGCTCCGCCGGGTGGCCGGCACCGACACGGTGGTGTGGCTGGAGGGGACGCTCCGGGGCTACGAGCAGTGCGGCGGCTACGGCACCCGGCCGTCGGTCCGCGTCGACTCGGCGCGGGTGACCGACCGCACCGGCGACGACTGGTACCG
>CAYZLN010000058.1:0-9367 GCA_964479295.1 uncultured Gemmatimonadota bacterium | reverse complement strand
CGAAGGCCTCCGACCTGCTGGACCTGAGCTACCGGGCCCTGCTCTACAAGATCCGCGACTACGGGCTCGAGGAGGACGACGAGGAAGAGGAGGAGGACGAGGCGACGGAGGGCTGACACGCCCCCCGGACGAATCTGGCGGGAGGACGGGGTCGGCACATCTGTGTCCCGCTGTCTCGGCGGGTCCCGGCCCGGGTTGTGGAGAGGGCGCCACAATGCCCGCACGACCCACCCTGGAGAGAAATCCCTAACCATATGTCGTAACATGCTTTGAGGCCATTCCGGCCTCCCCGTACGGAGTGTGCAGGTGTGGGAGGCGAACCGTGCCGGCGGACCCGAGGTCCGGACCGGCCTGGCGATGGATGCTTTTCCTCTTCGAGAGAGATTCAGCCATGCGTGTCGCCCGCCTCCTCACCACCTGTCTTCTCGGGGCCGCCATGCTCCCGGTCGTGGCGGCCCAGCCCGCCTCGGCCCAGGCGCGGGGCGCCGGGTCCAGCTACGAGACCCGGACGGAGCTCCAGCAGGAGCTGCGGGACCTGGAGGAGCGTCTCGCGGAGCTCGAGGAGGGGTCGGACCGCCGGGACAGCGTCCAGCAGCAGATCACCCGGATGGACCGGCGCCTGGAGCAGGGCGACTTCCGCACGGGCGACGCGGTGGAGATCCGGGTGCCCCGGTCGGACACGCTGTCCGGGGTCTTCCAGGTCGAACCGGGTCCGAGGCTCAGGGTGCCGACGATCGGGGAGATCGACCTCGACGGGGTCCTCTACGCGGAGGCCGACTCCGTGATCGGCGAGCACCTCCGGAGATACGTCCGCGCGGAGCGCATGGAGGTCCGACCGCTCAAGCGAGTCGCGGTGCTCGGGGCGGTCGGCGACCCGGGATACTACGACGTGCCGCCCTCGATCACCGTCTCCGACCTCCTGATGAGGGCCGGGGGGCCGACCCAGAGCAGCGAGCTCGAGAAGCTCGAGCTTCGGCGCGACGGGCGGACCCTGGCCTCGGCGGACAAGGGCCTGCGGGAGTCGGCGACGCTGGCGGAGCTGGGCGTCGAGAGGGGAGACCAGGTGCGGGTCCCGCAGCAGAGCGGCGGGACCTCGTTCGGGACGATCATGAGCGTCGTCGGGGCCGTCAGCACGTTGACCTTCGCGGCGACGAGGATCTTCTGAGTGCGCGAGAACGGACGGTCCCGGCGCGCCCCGGATGCCGGGGCCGGGACCCGGAGTGGCTGCACGAGTTCGGCGACGGCGGGGTGAGATCGTGACATTGCTGGCTGAGGAGCTGCGCGAGAGGGACGCAGACGTGCAGGACGCCGTACGCGAACGGTGGGACCGCCTCCGGGAACCGGAGGACGAGGTCGGGCCGGGGCCGGTCGGCGGACGGCTCGAGGAAGACTCGTCTTCCCCCGACCCCCGGGGCCGGCAGGCGGAAGACGCGTCCGATCGCGAGGAGCTCGGACGCCGGGGTGCCGTCCATGAGATGGCCCTCCGTGCCCTGAACTTCGGCGTGGCCGCGCTGCTCCTGGTCGTGACCGCCCCGGTGTTCCTGCTCGTCGCGCTGGCCATCAAGCTCGACAGCGGCGGACCCGTGTTCTACCGGCAGCTCCGGGTCGGCGTGGACCGCAGACGCGACTGGGAGGGCGGATCTCTGTCCGAAAATGGCCGCAGGACCGGTGACCTGGGGGGACGGCCGTTCGTCATCTACAAGTTCCGGACGATGGAAGTCGACGCCGAAGACGGGGTGGGCCCCACCTGGTCGGACGACGGCGACGAGCGTGTGACCCGCGTGGGCCGGTTCCTGCGACGGCACCGCATCGACGAACTTCCCCAGCTCTGGAACGTCCTGAAGGGGGACATGGCCCTGGTCGGGCCCCGCCCCGAGCGCCCTCTCTTCTTTCAGGAGCTCAGGCGGCGATTCGACGCCTACCCGAAGCGGCAGACGGTTCCGCCGGGCATCACCGGGTGGGCCCAGGTGAACCGCGACGCCGATCAGTCTCTCGACGACGTCGCGCACAAGCTCCGATACGATCTCGCCTATCTCGAGCGACGATCGATCTGGTTCGATTTGTACATCATGCTGAAAACGCCGGTGGTGATGGTGAAGCGGGAGATGGTGTCGAACGGTTCGTCATCAGACGGCGACGGTGTGGCACGGAAGGAGGAGACGTGAGTCCTGGCGAGGAGGGGGAGATGAGAGGGGGTTCGCTTCAGGAGTCCGCCCGGAAGGGTGGGCGTAGGGTCGGCCAGCGCGTGGACGAGGAGCTGGACGTGTCGCCGCTGGGCCAGGCGGCGGCCGACCGGTCGGACGCGCGGGCCATCCTCCTGGGGACGGTCAAGGACTGGTTCGCCTCGGCGCTGCGGGCCGTGCTGGAGCCGGAGGGCTTCACCGTGTATCGGGCCCACAGCTCCGAGGAGGTGTTGTCGTTCGTGGCCCGTATGGAGCCCGACCTCGTCCTGCTCGACGAGACGCTCCCGTCCATCGACCTGCCCGAGCTCTCGCGTATGCTCCTGGACGGGCCGCTTCCGCGTCACGTGCCGCTGCTCTATCACTTTTCGGGCGGCGCGTCGTCGGGGGAGGACGTGGCGATGCTGCAGGCGGGCGCCTGGGGTGTACTGGAGGACCCCATCCGGCCGGCCACGCTCGTGGCCCAGCTCCGCCGGTATCTCCGGATCGGACGGGGGATGCGGGACGGCGACGAGCGAGGGGTCTACGTCGACTCCGAGACTGAGGTCATGACGCTGACGGGGCTGATGCGGCTGCTGCCCGCCCTGTCGAACCTGTCGCGCCGGCGGGGGACCCCCGTCACCTACACCGTGCTCGGGCCCACCGAGCCCGGATCGGGCCGGCTGCGGGAGCGGCAGAAGCGCAGCACGGCCGAGCTGTGTCGTCGGCACCTGAGGAAGTCTGACTTCGTGGGGTGGCTCGAGGAGGGGACGGACCTCGCCGTGGTGGCGTACGGCACGTCCCGCTCGGGGGCGGGAGACCTGGCCCGACGGCTGAACGACATGGCCGAGGAGCACACCCGCGCGGCGGAGCTCCGGTACACCCTGAGCGCCGGGATCCACGAGGTGGTGCCGTCGCGGAAGGGCGCCGAGGTCCGGGGGCGGGAGGGCAACGGACGGTCGCCCGAGACGGAGATGAAGCTGGAGAGCCTCCACGCCCTGGCGACGGCGCAGACGGCTCTCGAGAAAGCCCGGAGCGCCGGCGGCGGAATCCGCTTCGCCGACACCACGTGAGCGGCGATCCCGGGCCGGGACGCGGGGGAGCTGACAGCGCGGGAGCGGCAGGACGGCTCGTCGCGGGGGCGCGGGCCGCGGCACGCTGGATTCGTCGGTTGCCCGACCGGCTCCTCCACCCGCTCCGGCGCCGGAGGGCGCGCCGGAGGCTCCGGGAGGGGGCGACGACGGAGGGTCCGGTGCTCTTCGTCTGCCACGGCAACATCTGTCGAAGCCCTTACGCGGAGGCCGTCTTTCGCCGACGGGTCCGCGGTCGGAGGGACGCGACCTCGGCGGGGCTGGTCGGGCCCGACCGGCCGTCGCCGGAGACGGCCCGGGAGGTGGCCCGCGAGCGAGGGGTGGATCTGGAGGATCACCGGTCCCGCCTGGTCACGCGGGCCTCCCTCCGGCAGGCGGGCCTGGTGGTGGTCATGGACCCGAACCAGGCCCTCGCCCTGCGGCGGCGGCACGGGTTCGGGGCCTCCCTCGTGCTGGGGGACCTGGACCCGGGATCCGTCCGGCGGCGGCCCATCCGCGACCCCATCTTCCAGCCGCCGGAGCTCTACCGAGAGGTCTACGCCCGCATCGACCGCTGCGTGGAGGGCCTGGTCGGGGCGATGGGACTCGCCGTGAGAGACCCCGCGGATGCGGCGGCCGTCGAGGCGGGGGGAGGGCCGGGACCGGAGAGGCCGTGACCGTCTCGCTCCCCCTCGTGGGCGGTGCTGTGGCCGTCCGGTGGCTCGGTGCCGCCTCCTGGACGTCGTCCGTCGAGCCCCTCAGATGGGCCGGCCTGGCGGTGATGCCGGTCGCGACATGGCTTGCCGCCGGCGCCCTCGACGTCCTGGCACCGATATGGATGGCGGCCGTGGCGGCGGCGATCGTGGTCGGCGTCGCCGCGTCCCCCTGCGACGACCGCTGGATCTACGCCGGGGACGCGGGACTCGCCCTGGCGGCCGCCCTGACGACGGTCCCCTCCGTGCCGCTCGTCATCGGCGCGCTCGCGGCCGCGGGGATCACCGCGGCCTGGGGGCTCCTGGATCGAATCGTGGATGTCTCCGGCCTCGTCGGCCGGGGGGTGGCCGTCGTGGCGGTGGGGATCGTCGCTCTGGTCTGCGCCGAGCTCCTCGATCGGGCCTCGGCGGAGAACCTGTATTCCATCCCCGAGGTCGCGCCGGGCCTGGCGTTCCTGCCCACGTGTGGCGGTCGGGAGATCGAGATCGGGCCCGGGAGCGTCGCCTGGCTCGACCGGCCCCGGGGGACGCGCCCGCACCCGACCGCGCTCTTCCTGCACGGGGCCGATCCCCGCGGCGCGAGGCAGCCCGTGGCGTGCATGGTCCGGAGGGCGCTGCTGGACCGGGGGTACGCGGTCCTGGCCCTGGACCACGTCGGGTACGGGGCCAGCGCCCATCCGGACTCGGGGGCGGCTCCCGAGGCGTGGGATCCCGTCGAGCCCGCCCGGGCCGCCCTGGAATGGGTCCGCGAGAGCGGGGACCTCACCGTCGGACCCGTCGTCGGCCACTCCATGGGCGCGGTCGATGCCGTGCGCCTGGTCGCCGCCGGGCCGGACGGGGTCGGGAGGGCGATCCTGATCGCGGCCGCGGTGGGCGGGGGAGAGCAGGACGAGGACTACTGGTACGGACGGTTCCACCGGGACCGGGGGATCGAATATCGGATGCCCCGCGAGACGTGGCGGGAGATCGACCGCCGGTTCTACACCGCCGTGCCCGCCCTGGAAGGGCTGGACGCCGGTCATCCGCCCGTGCTCTTCGTGGAGGTGGAGCGGGAGTGGGAGCATCTCCTCGACGGGCGAAGGGAGTTCTACCGGCGGCTTCCGGGCGAGAAGGCGAGGGTGCGGCTCGACGGGGCCAGCCACTACCTGAACACGTTCTTCCACCGGGACGTGATGGTGACCGACGCGCAGGTGCTTCGGGGGCTGGCGGAGGTCCTCCCGGCGGCCCCGTGACGGCGGGGCCGGGCCCTCAGCGGACCTCCTCCGCGGCCTCCTCCACCCACGGCGCGACGATGTTCCGGAGGCGCTCGGGATCGGACGCCGCCAGCCCCCACTCGGTCCGCCGCTCGACCAGGTCGTCGACGCCGGTCACGGCCTCCTCCCGGACGATCGCCTCCACGTGGTGGCGGGCACGCCCGGGGGCGTCGCGGGCGAGGTCCACGAGCTCGTCCGCCGCTAGGCGGGGCCGCGGCTCCGGGGGGTCCGGGGCGGCGACGGCGGGGAGCTCCCGGCCGCGGCCGGCGAGGGCCCGGCGGAGGACCTCCTCCGCCACGCGCCGGGCGGTGGTGTACTTCACCCCCCGGACGCTGAAGAGGCCGTCGGGGCCGGCCGCCGAGCCGTGGTCGTGGATCGCGGGCGACGTCTCCAGTTCGACGGTCCCGGGCTCGCGGACGGGGAGAAGGCCCGGCAGGACCGCCCGGACGTCGTCGGCTCCGGCGTCGAGCCCGGGCAGGGCCCGGCCCAGGTCGTCGAGGAACCGCTCGACCTCTCGCGGGTCGGGATCGGCCGTCTCCGTCCCGGGCGGGCGGGGCGCGTGGAAGGTGCCGGCCAGCGTGTGTCCCTTCCACTCCCGCACGAAGTAGGTGCGAGCGTCCGGGGTCGGGGGCGTGGCCGCGGCGGCGGCCCCGGCCTCCACGGGCCGGTCCAGGACGAGGTTGAAGGCCAGGGACGGCCGGAAGAGGTCGGGGGGCCGCCGGTCGAAGCGGCCGGCGACGTCGGGCGCCCAGGGGCCGGCGCAGTTGACGACGGTGTCGGACCGGTACTCGAGGCGGCGGCCGGTGATCCGGTCCCGGGCCGCCACGCCCCGGACCCGCCCCCCGCGCACCAGGGCGTCCACCGCCTCGGTGTAGTTGAGGCACACCGCCCCCCGCGCGGTGGCCCACCGGAGCGTCTCCATCAGCAGCCGGGCCGAGTCGACCATCTCCGCGTCGTGCCACACGGCGCCGCCGCGCAGGCCGTCCCGTCGGACCTCCGGGAGCAGGCGTGTCGTCTCCCCGGCGTCGATCACGGTCCCCCGGGGGACCCGGTGGGCCTCGGGCAGCCCCCGGTTGCGGCGGAGGGACAGGAGGTGGTCGAGGGCCAGGGCGGCCCGGAGGACCGGACGGCGACGCAGCCCCTGGCCGTAGAGGGGCATCGCGCAGCGGAGGGGCCGGACGATATCGGGGAAGGACCGGAGCAGCCACCGCCGCTCGGCGACGGACCTCCGGTACCGGGACAGGTCCAGCGACTGGAGGTAGCGGAGCCCGCCGTGGACGATCCGGAGGCTGTTGCGGCTGGTCCGGCCGCCGAAGTCCTCCCGCTCCAGGAGCAGCGGCCTGAGCCCTCTCCGGGCCGCCTCGAGCGCCGTGAAGGCCCCGTAGGCCCCGCCGCCCACCACGACGACGTCCCACGGCCCGTCCGGGGCCCGCTCCGGTCGCCCGTGGATCACACGCCCCACCGGTCCCGCCAGTCCTCGAAGACGAGCATCGACCAGAGGACGTGGCTGTGGTTCGCCTCCCGGGACATGTGCTCCTGCTTGAGGCGCTCCACCGTCTCCGCCCGGAAGATGCCTTCGCCGCGGATCCTCCCGGGAGCGAGCCGGTCCTCCAGGAGCGGCCGGAAGGGGCCCCTCAGCCAGTTCTTGAGCGGGATGCTGAACCCCTCCTTCGGCCGGTAGACGCACTCCTCCGGGACGTACCGCGACGCCAGCCGCTTCAGCAGGGGCTTGGTCGTGTTCCGGCGGACCTTGAGCCGGGGCGGCATGCGGAACGCCAGCTCCGCCAGCTCGTGGTCGAGGAACGGGACGCGGGCCTCGAGGGACGCCGCCATGGACATCCGGTCCATCTTCACGAGGCAGTTGTCGGTGAGATAGCTGTAGACGTCGACGAGGAGGGCGCGGTCCACCGGAGGGCGGCCGGACGTCTCCCGTCGGATCCGGGAGAGGTGGTCGCCGGGATCGGTCCGGAGCTGCTGCCGGGCGTCCGGGGTGAAGAGGTCGTCCCTGAGAGGGCCGCCGGCGAAGATCCGCCAGCGGGCGTGCCCCATCTGCCGGGGGTGCTGGAGCCCCTGCGCGAATCGGAGGGCCTTGTTGACCAGACCTTTCTTCTTGCCCGGACGGGGCCGGAGCCGGAGCAGGGCCGGCTCGAGGACGCGCTTCCGGACGGCCCGGGGGAGGCGCTCCCACAGCCCGGCGATCTGCTGGGCGCGGTACGTCTCGTAGCCGCCGAACAGCTCGTCCCCGCCGTCGCCGGTCAGCACCACCTTCACCTCCTCCCGGGCGAGGCGGGAGACGAGGTAGGTGGGGAAGATGGAGAAGTCGCCGATGGGGTCGTCCATGTGCCCCATCAGGCGGCCGAAGAGGTCCCGGACGTCGGGGCGGAGGATCTCCGTCCGGTGGCCGACCCCGAGGTGGTCGGCCACCCGCGCCGCCCACGGGGTCTCGTCGTAGGTGGGGTCGTCGAACCCGATGCTGAAGGTCCGCGCGTCCCCGCCCATGGCGGCCACCACCAGGGAGCTGTCCACACCGCCGGAGAGGAAGGCCCCGAGGGGCACGTCGCTCACCATCTGGCTGCGCACCGCGTCCCGGAGCCGGGCGTCCACCGCCTCCTCCCACTCCTCCGGGCCGGAGGGCAGGTCTCCGGCGTCGAGCTCGTCGGCGGCCCGGGGCAGGGAGTACCACCGATCCTCCTCGATCGTCGAGCTGGCCAGGTCGAGCTGCAGGCGGCTGCCGGGCCGGAGCTTCCGGACGCCCTCCATGAGGGTCCGGGGGGCCGGCACGTACTCCCAGGCCAGGAACTCCCCCAGGGCGTCCAGCTCCAGGTCGGGCTGGACCTCGGGCGACGCCAGCAGGGCCTTCACCTCCGAGCCGAAGGCGAGCCCCCCGTCCACGCGGGTCCAGTAGAGGGGCTTGACGCCGAATCGGTCCCGGGCCAGCAGGAGTCGGTCCCGGGCCAGGTCGTGCAGGGCGAACGCGAACATGCCGTCGAGCTGCCGCACGAGGTCGGGTCCGTGCTCTTCCCAGGCGTGGACCAGGACCTCCCCGTCCGTGTCGGACCGGAACCGGTGGCCCCTGCGCTCCAGGTCGCGGCGGAGCTCGCGGAAGTTGTAGATCTCGCCGTTGAAGATCGCCCGGACGGTCCGGTCCTCGTTCCAGAGCGGCTGCCGGCCGCCCTCGACGTCGATGATCGCCAGGCGGCGCATCGCGAAGCCCACCCCGTCGCGCACGTCCACGGCCGCGTCGTCGGGGCCACGGTGGCGGAGCGAGTCGGCCATCTCCTCCAGGACCGCGCGGTCGGGGGCGGGCCCCGACGGCGCGCGCGCGATCCCGGCGATTCCACACATCAGCCCAGCACCTCCAGCAGTCTCGCCATCTTGTCCCGGTACGCCTCGCGGCTGTAGACGCGATCGTACCGGTCCCGCGCCGCCCGGGCCACGGCCCGGCGCTCTTCGGGCGAGGCCAGGGCGTCGAGGACGGCCCGGGCGAAGGCCTCCGGATCGGCGTCGGCCAGGAAGCAGACGTCGCCCTCGAGCACCTGCGTGTGGGACGCGATCCGCGTGGCCACCAGGGGCGTGCCCAGCGCCATGGCCTCGTAGATCTTCAGCGGGGTGTTGGTGCCCTTCACCCGGGGCGAGGTCAGGAGCGTCACCCTCTCGGCGAGGTCCCTCGCCACGGTCCTCGGCACCGTCCCGGTGAAGAGGCAGTCGTCGCCGAGCCCGAGCTCGCGGGCCTGCCGGCGGCGCTCCTCGACCTGCGTCGGTGACCCGCCCACGAGCAGGAAGAAGGCGTCCTCGCGCTCGCGCCGGACGATCTCCAGCGCAGGGAGCAGGAGATCGAGGCCCTGGTAGCTCTCGAAGGTGCCGATGTAGGCCACCACCGGGCGGCCCTCGGGCAGCGGGACGTCGGGCGACGCGTCTCCCGCCCCGTCCCCGTCGGCCAGCCGCACGGGGTCCACCAGGGAGTTCTCGATCAGGTGGTGCGACGGCCCGCCCTCGGGGATCCGGCTCTCCGCGTAGCGCGCGAGCTCGGGCGAGATGGTGACGACGGCCTCGGCCCGACGCAGCGCGCGGTCCTCGAGCACCCGGAAGGCGCCGCGGAGGAGCCGGGAGCGAGTGTAGTCGAAGTTGACGAGCTGCTGCGGGAGGCTCGAGTGCATGTCGTAGACGAAGGG
>CAYZLN010000057.1:0-9440 GCA_964479295.1 uncultured Gemmatimonadota bacterium | reverse complement strand
GGGCGACGGGGAGGCGGAGGGAGCCGGGGAGGACTACGAGGACGAGCTGCAGTTCCTCGAGTCCCTCTCGCTGGACGACCCCGACGCCCTGGACACGCTCTCCCTCTCGCTGGACGACGAGGACGAGGAAGGCGAGGGGGAGGAGGGGGAGGGCGGCGGAGAGACCGACCGCTCCGCCGGGAGCGGAGGCGCGTGAGGCCCGGGCGTGAGGCCCGGGGGCGGGTCAGCTCCCGAGCGAGTCCACGTGGCGGGCCAGCCTGGACTTCTCCCGGGCCGCCTTGTTCTCGTGGATCACGCCCTTCCCGGCGGCGCGGTCGAGCAGGGCGTACATCTCCTGCAGCAGCTCCTCCGCCTCCTCGGGCGACTCCGCCTCGAGGATCTCGTTCTTGCCGGTGCGGATGCGGGTCTTGACCGACTTGTTCCGCTTCCGCCGCTTCTCGTTCTGTCGCAGTCGCTTCTCGGCGCTCGGCGTCGTGGGCACGGCGTCGTCTCCCTCGGTCCTGAGTGGGGGTCTCGTGGCGTCCTCGTCCGACCCGGGAAAGCTAGCGTCGGCGAGCGCGCCGCTCAACCCTGACGGGGAGCACCGCGCGTGAGCGGGTCGGTCGCGACGCTGGTGCTGGTGCTCCCGGTGCTCCTCCTCTCGGTCGTGGTCCACGAGTGGGCCCACGCCCGGGTCGCGGTCACCCAGGGCGACCCGACGCCCGCCGCGGCCGGCCGGCTCACGCTGAACCCCTTCCCGCACCTCGACCTCTGGGGCAGCCTCGTGATCCCGGTGCTCCTCTGGATGGCGCCCGGGGGGTTCGTCTTCGGGTGGGCCAAGCCGGTGCCGGTGGACCCCGGCAACTACAGGGACGAGGAGCGCGGCGACATCCTGGTGTCGCTGGCCGGGGTGACGGCGAACTTCGCCCTGGTGGCCGCCTGCGTGCTGGCGTGGGGGCTGGCCGGCCGGCTCGAGGCCGCGGCGGGCGGGGGCGCCGCCGAGGTCGCCCGGGGGGTGCAGCGGATGGCGCGCTTCGGCGTCCTCTTCAACCTGATCCTCGGCGTCTTCAACCTGCTCCCGGTCCCGCCGCTGGACGGCTCCCACGTCCTCTACCGGCTCCTCCCGGACGAGATCGGCGAGCGGTACATGCGCCTGGGCCGGTACTCCGTCGTCCTCCTGCTGGTCGTCTTCGTCTTCCCGGAGGCGCTGGACGTGGTGTTCGGGCCGGTGCGCGCGCTCTTCGGCTGGACGATGGGCCTGGCCGAGGCCCTGGTCTGAGATGCCCCCCTCGCCCCGCCGCCCCGACTTCCTGGAGTCCGAGCCCTTCGTGGTGGAGCTGGAGCGGTTCCAGGGGCCCCTGGACCTGCTCCTCCACCTCATCCGGTCCCAGGACATCGACGTCTTCGACATCCCGATCGCCCGGATCACCCAGCAGTTCCGGGCGGTGCTCGACGCGGGGATCGACCGGCTGGAGCTGGATCGGGCCGGGGAGTTCCTCGAGATGGCGTCGACCCTGGTGCGGATCAAGTCGCAGCTCCTCCTCCCGCGGCCGGGCGAGCCCGACTGGGAGGAGGACCCCCGGTCGGACCTCGTCCGCCGCCTGCTGGAGTACGAGCACTTTCACGAGGTTTCGCGGACCCTCTCGGCGCGGGAGTCGGAGCGGTCCCGGCACTTCGGCAAGGGCTACGTCGAGCCCCGGTCGGCGCCCGACCGGTACCTGCCCGAGCTCGAGGCCACGCGCGAGGAGCTCGTCGAGGCGGCCCGCGGGGTCCCCGAGCCCCGGCCGGAGCCGGAGACCCGGGCCCCGGTGCGGGAGGTGACGGTCGAGGAGAAGATGTCGCTCGCCGAACGGCTGCTCCGGAAGGTCGAGCGCCTCGCCTTCGAGCGCCTCTTCCAGCCCTGGAACCGCCGGTCGCACGCGGTGGCCGCGCTGCTGGCGTGCCTGGAGATGGCCCGCCAGCAGAGGGTGAGGATCGAGCAGGTGGAGCTGTTCAGCTCCATCTGGCTCTTCCCCGGCCCGGAGGTCGACGCGGACGGCGGCGAGGAGAGCCCGACGGACGCGGACGACGTCCCGGACCCGGACGGCGCCGACGGGGAAGAGCCCGACGGTCCGGCGGCGGAGGGGCCCGCCGGCGGCAGAGAGGCCGAGCCGGCGGCCGTCGGGACGGCGGACGGGGGCTCGCCGTGAGCCCCGAGCAGGTCGTCGAGGCGACCCTCTTCGCCAGCCAGTCGCCCCTCACCCCGGCCGAGCTGGCGCGGGCCGACGAGGGCCTCACCCCGGACCGGGTCCGGGAGGCCCTCGAGGAGCTGCGGCGCCGCTACGACGAGCAGGAGAGGGCCTTCCAGGTCTACCAGCTCGGCGACGGCTACCAGATCCTCACCCGGCCCGAGTACGCGCCGTACCTGGAGCGGTTCGACTCCGTCCCCCGGTCGCCGACGCTCTCCGACGCCGCCCTCGAGACGCTGGCCATCGTGGCCTACCGCCAGCCCATCGGGCGGGTGGAGATCGAGGAGGTCCGCGGGGTGAGCTCCTCGTCCGTGCTGCAGACGCTCCAGGAGTGGGAGCTGGTCGAGGTGGTGGGCCGGGGCGAGGGCCTGGGCCGGCCGCTCCTGTACGGGACGACCCAGAAGTTCCTCGACCACTTCGGGTTCCAGGATCTCTCCGACCTGCCGGCGACCGAGGACATCTCGGTCACGCTCCGGGAGGAGCCCCTGGAGCCGGGCGAGGGCGGGGACGGGGACGACGGGGACGACGAGGGGGCCGCCGGCGCGGGGCCGGCCGACGGCGGCCGGGCGGGCGCCGGCGCCGGGTCGGACGCGGAGCCGGGCGGCGGGGAGGGGACGCCGCGGTGAGCGAGGAGGTGCGCCTCCAGAAGTTCCTCGCCCGGGCCGGCGTCGCGTCGCGCCGCGACAGCGAGGAGATCATCGTCGAGGGCCGGGTGCGCGTCGACGGCGAGGTGGTGGACGAGCTGGGGGCCCGGGTGGACCCGGAGGCGGCCGAGGTGGAGGTGGACGGGCGGCGGGTCGAGCGGCAGCCGGCCCGCTGGGTGGCGCTGCACAAGCCGCCGGGCTGCCTCTGCACCCGGGACGATCCGCGCGGGCGGCCCACGGTGTACGACCTCCTCCCCGAGGGCCCCCTCCAGGACCTCTTCCACGTGGGGCGGCTGGACTTCATGAGCGAGGGGCTCCTGCTGCTCTCCAACGAGGGGGACGTGGCCCACCGGCTCCTCCATCCGTCCAGCGGGACCGAGAAGCGCTACGAGGTCCGCCTGCGGCCGCCGGTCCCGACCGGCCTGGCGCGGCGGCTCCTCGACGGGGTCGAGCTGGAGGACGGGCCGGCGGCCGCGGACGCCGCCAGCGTCATGCCGGACCCGGCCGGGGAGGGCGCCGTGGCGCTCCTGACGCTCCACGAGGGGCGCAACCGCGAGATCCGGAGGATGATGGACGCGCTCGGCGCCGAGATCCGGACGCTGAAGCGGCTCTCCTTCGGGCCCATCGCGCTGGACGGGCTGCCGCGAGGGGAGTGGCGGGAGCTGGGGGACGACGAGGTGGGGGCGCTGCGCGAGACGGGGTGACGCCCGGGACCGCCCGGGGGGGGCGCGGAGCCCGGAGCCGGCCCCGACGAACGGACTCGAACACGCATATGGACGGAGGTAGCGGATAGATGGACGTTCAGGGGCGCGACATCGCGATCCTCGGGGGGACCGGGCTGGTGGGGAGGGCCGTCGCCCGCCGGGTGCTCGAGCGGGAGCCGGCGCGCCTCGTGCTGGCGGGCCTCGAGGAGGAGGAGGTGGAGACGGCCGTCGCCGAGCTCCGCCGGGAGCCGACGGCCCGCGACGTGGAGCTCGTCCCCGAGCACGGGGACCTCTTCCTCCGGGAGGAGCACGAGGGGCTCTCCCGCTCGGAGCTGCTGGACACCCCCGAGGGGCGCCAGCAGGTGCTGGCGGACGTCTTCGGACCCACGGACGAGGACCTGTACCGCCGGTCGGCGCTGACGGGCCTGCTGGAGCGGCGGCGGCCCGACGTCCTGGTCGACTGCGTCAACACGGCCACGGCCATCGCCTACCAGGACGTCTTCACGTCGGCCGAGCGGCTCCGGTCCGAGCTCGACGACGGCGGGCCGTCGCGCGAGTCCGTGGAGACCCACCTCACGTCGCTCTACCTCCCGCAGCTCATCCGCCACATCCAGCTCCTGCTGGAGGGGATGAAGCGGACGGGGACGGAGATGTACCTGAAGATCGGGACGTCGGGCACCGGGGGGATGGGCCTCAACATCCCCTTCACCCACTCCGAGGAGCGGCCGTCCCCGACCCTGCTGGCCAAGGCGAGCGTGGCCGGGGCCCACTCGCTCCTGCTCTTCCTCATGGCCCGCACGCCCGGGGCGCCGGCGGTGAAGGAGATCAAGCCGGCGGCGGCGGTGGCGTGGAAGCGCATCGGCTACGGGGCCGTCGAGCGGGGCGACGGCCCGATCCGCCGGATCGACGCCGTCCGGAGCGTCCCGGTGGAGAGGGCCCTCGGCGGCGACGCCGAGGACGCCTGGGAGGACACGGGCGAGCCCCTGGAGTCCGTCTACCTGGACGCCGGCGAGAACGGGCTCTTCAGCCGGGGCGAGTTCGAGTCCATCTCCACCCTCGACATGATGGAGATCGTCACCCCGGAGGAGATCGCCGACACCGTGCTGGCCGAGATCGAGGGCCGCCCCACGGGCCGGGAGGTGGTGAGCGCCCTGGACGGGGCCGCCTTCGGGCCCACCTACCGGGGCGGCGTGCTGAGGGAAGCGGCGCTGCGGCGGATGGAGGAGCTCGAGGAGAGCCACGGCGTCCGCTCGGTGGCGTTCGAGATGCTCGGCCCGCCCCGGCTCAGCAAGCTCCTCTTCGAGGGCGCGATCCTGGAGCGGCTGCACCCCGACCTGGAGGCGGCGGCGGGGCTCGATCCGGAGGCGACCGCGCGGCGGTCGGCCGAGCTGCTGGGCGACGACCGGCGCCTCCGGTCGGACATCGTCTCCATCGGGATCCCGGTGCTGCTCCCCGACGGGGAGAGCATGCTCCGGGGCCCCGAGGTCAAGGTGACGCCCGAGCCCGGCGAGGCCGAGGACCGGGGCCGGTGGGCGGCCCGCGGCTGGGTGGACCTGCGGCCGGCGTCGTGGCGGCGGTGGGCCGACCGGTGCCGGGGGTACCTGGAGGAGCAGGTGCGGGCGCCGGGCCCGGACGAGGGGTCGGTGACGGACCTGGACGTGCGGGGGCGGAGCGGCGAGATCCGCCCCGGGGCGCTGGCCGGCTACGTCTTCCGGATCGAGGACGAAGGGGAACGTATCAAGCGGTGAGGGACGCGGAGGGCCGGACGCCTCGCGTCAGTCTGGCACGCTTCGCGTGATTCCCTCCGCGAGGCGTCCGTCCCCCCCGCGAAGACGCCTGATCCGTGCAGGCGGGTTCGGCCGCGCGCCGACGGCGGGCGCCCTCCGCCCTAGTCGTCCGCGTTGCCGTCCCGGACCAGCGGCACGAAGCGGGCGCCCTCGAGCTTCTCGCGGTCGAGCTCCCCCTCGGGGCCCTTCCGGTAGCGGTAGATGTGCTGCAGGGCCGCGCCGCCGACGGGGGCCACGAGCACGCCGCCCTCCTCGAGCTGCTCGGCCAGGGGGCGGGGCAGCTCCCGGGCGGCGGCGGTGAGCAGCGCCCGGTCGTAGGGGGCGTGCTCCGGCCACCCCCGGCTCCCGTCGCCCAGCCGGAGTCGGACGCCGTCCAGGTAGCCCGCCTCCTCGAGCTTCTGGCGGGCCTGGCGGTGCAGCTCGGGGATCCGCTCGACGCTGAAGACCCGGGCCCCGCACGCGGCGAGGACCGCCGCCTGGTAGCCGGACCCCGTGCCGATCTCCAGCACCCTCTCCGTCCCCTCGAGCTCCAGGGCCTGGGTCATGAGGGCGACGATGTACGGCTGCGAGATCGTCTGCCCGTGCCCGATGGGCAGGGCGTGGTCGCCGTAGGCCCGCCGGAGGCTGTGGCCCGGCGCGAAGACGTGCCTCGGCACCTCCCGCATCGCGCGGAGGACGCGCTCGTCGTCCACGTCGCGCGACGCGATCTGGTGGTCCACCATCTCGCGGCGCAGCTCCTCCGGATCGCCGCCGGAGGAGCGACCGAAAATCCCCATCGTCCCCTGTTGCCGCCGGTGCAGGCCAGCGTCTAGGTTTCGGGCACGGTTCCCGGCGGTCGGACGACCCCGGGACGGCGCACCGATTCTCAATCTTGCGCATCGGGAGCGGAATGAACACACCCGCGACGGAACGGATCCGCCTGACCCAGTACTCGCACGGCGCCGGTTGAGCGTGCAAACTGGGTCCGGAGGACCTGGAAGCCATACTCAGGCACGTTCCCGTCGACGCCGCCGAGGGCCTTCTGGTCGGGCTGGAGGCCCCGGACGACGCCGCCGTGTACCGCCTCGACGACGACCGGGCGGTGGCGGCGACGATCGACTTCTTCACCCCTCTGGTGGACGACCCCGGCGACTTCGGGGCCATCGCCGCGGCCAACGCCCTGAGCGACCTCTACGCCATGGGCGCGCGGCCGATCTTCGCCCTGAACATCCTGGCCATCCCGGCCGGCGAGCTCCCGGACCGGGTGGTCGCGGAGATCCTGAAGGGGTCGTCGGAGGTGTGCCGGGAGGCCGGGATCCCGGTGGGCGGGGGCCACTCGATCGACGACGAGGAGCCCAAGTTCGGGCTCGTGGCCCTGGGCCTGGTGGACCCGCGGCGGATGTACCGGAAGGGGGGCGCCCGCCCCGGTGACGCCCTCGTGCTCGGCAAGGCCCTGGGGACCGGCGTGATCACGACCGGCATCAAGACGGGGGACGCCTCCCCCGAGGCCACGGCCGCCGCCGTCCGCTCGATGCGGCAGCTCAACAAGGCGGCCATGGCCGTCCTGGACGACCACGAGGTGCACGCCGCCACCGACGTCACCGGGTTCGGGCTGCTGGGACACCTGAAGGAGGTCTGCGCCGCCTCGGGGGTGGGCGCGCGGGTCCGTGCCGGGGCGCCGAGGCTGCTCCCGGGCGCCCGCGAGCTGGCCGCCGCGGGATGCGTGCCGGGCGGCACCGGCCGGAACCGGTCCTCGCTGGAGGGGATCGTGGCCTGGGACGACGGGGTCGACGAGGACCTCCGGGTCCTGCTGTGCGACGCCCAGACCTCCGGCGGGCTGCTGGCCGCGGTGCCGCCGGGCTCGGCCGAGGAGGTCGCCGGCGAATGGGAGGCGGAGGGGTACGCGTCGGCGGTGGTGGGGGAGGTCACCGACCGGGGCGAGCCCGCCATCGAGGTGGAGCCGTGACGCCCCCGGACGGGCCCCCGGCGGGCGCCGACGGGGGGGCGGCGCAGGCGCCCCCGGCCGCCCCGAGGGGCGCCCGTGCGTCCCTCGACGTGCACCCCGACGTCACGCTGGTGGACCATCCGCTGGTCCGCCACAAGGTGACGCTGCTGCGCGACGTCTCCACGGAGCGCAAGCTCTTCCGGGAGCTGGTGGACGAGCTCGCCATGCTCATGGCCTACGAGGTCATGGCGTCGCTCGAGCTCGAGCAGCGCCCCGTGGAGACGCCGATGGAGGCGACCACGGGCTGGCAGATCGACGCCGACCGGGTCGTGCTCGTCCCGATCCTCCGGGCCGGGCTCGGGATGGTGGAGGGGATGCGGCGGATCGTCCCCACGATGAACGTGGGGCACATCGGCCTCCAGCGGGAGCACGACACCCTGGAGCCGGTGGACTACTACTTCAACATCCCGCCCGACCCGGAGGACCGGACCTTCGTGGTGGTGGACCCGATGCTGGCCACCGGCGGGACGGCCACCGCGGCCGTGGAGTACCTGAAGGACTCCGGCGCGGGCGAGATCGCCTTCGTCTGCATCGTGGCGGCGCCGGAGGGGCTCGGCCGGCTGGGCCGCGAGCACGGCGACGTCTCCGTCTTCACGGCGGCCCTCGACCGCGAGCTCGACGAGAACGGATACATCCTGCCGGGGCTGGGGGACGCCGGCGACCGACTGTACGGCACGTGAGGGACGCCCCGGCGGCGAGGCGGCGGCCGGGACGGCCGGAGCGACCGGGACGATGGGAAGAGGGGCCTCCGGGCCCCGGAAGTCACCGAAGGGGAGACCGATGCCCGCCAACTTCGACGTCCGCCTGGAGCAGATGGCTCCCACGAGCTGGGGTCTCCACATCCGGAACAACGGGGCCGGCGAGGTCCCCGAGATGCGCGTGGAGCTCGACGGCACCGTCGTCCACGAGCACCCGGCCTACGTGGAGAACCAGCCCGACGAGGGCGTCGTGGAGGGCCTCTCCGGCGGCGACGAGGTGGGCTACCTCCTCATGACCCGGGAGGAGAGCGTGCAGCCCCCCTATCAGCTCCGGATCGTCCACACCGACGCGGACGGGATCACGCACGAGTACTCCTCCACCATCGGGTAGGCGCCTCAGGCCCGCCCCCACACCCTCCGGGCCGTCTCCACCACGATCCGGAGCTTCGCGGCCTGGTCGTCGGGCGAGAGCCGGTTGCCCACCACGGAGGTGGCGAAGCCGCACTGCGGGCTGACGGCCAGACGCTCCAGGGGCACGTGCTCCGACGCCCGCCGGACCCGCTCCGCCAGCTCGACGGGGTCCTCCCGGGCGGCGCGCTTCGTGGTCACGACGCCCAGCACCACCGTCTTGCCCCCGGGCACCTCCGCCAGCGGCGCGAAGCCGCCGGAGCGCGCGTCGTCGTACTCGAGCAGCAGCCGGTCGGCCCGGGTGCGGGGGAAGACCGTCCGGGCGATCGGGGCGTAGTCCCCGGCGGCCAGCCACCGGCTGTCCTGGTTGCCGCGGCACATGTGGAGGCCGAAGGTCACCGGCCCGTCGGCCCGGCCCTCGTCGGCCGGAGCCCTCCCCGCCTCCATCACCGCGTTCTCCAGCTCCACGCTCCGCTCGATCCAGGCCCCGCGGCTCCGGCCCAGGCCCTCGTACCAGCCGGCCGTCTCCGGGTCGCGGAGCAGGGGATAGTGCGGCGCGTCGATCTGCAGGTAGCGGGCCCCGAGCCCCCGGAGCACGCGCACCTCCTCGCGGAGGATCCGGGCCACGTCGTCGAGGAAGGCGTCGACGTCGGGGTACGCCTCCGGCGGATCGTCCGGATCCCAGAAGTTGAGGAAGAGAAGGGGGCTGGGAAGTGTGACCTTGTGTAGTTTCGAGGTCACCGACCGCAGGTACACGAGCTCCTCGCCCGACAGGGACCGGCGCCGTCTCAGCCGGCCCCGCACGGACAGCCCCCCGGGCCGCTCCACCGTCCGGTCGCCGACCCCGTCGTCGCCCTTCCAGCGGCCCCAGAGGAAGGCGTCGAGGCCCGGGTCGCCGAACCCCTCGACGGCGGCGGTCATCTGCGCCTGGAAGGAGGCCCGCCGCATCTCCCCGTCGGTGACCACCGGGAGCCCGGCGTCCTCCTGGAGCGCCACGGCCTCCTCGAC
>CAYZLN010000056.1:0-9750 GCA_964479295.1 uncultured Gemmatimonadota bacterium | reverse complement strand
GGCAGCTCGAAGTCGACGGCCTCGAGCTCCCCCGACGCGTCCTCGATCAGCTCCTCCACGACCCCCCGGGCCTCGTCCAGCAGCCGGTTCGCCGTGCGCAGGTGCCCCACGCCTTTCTCGAACAGCTCCAGGGCCTCGTCGAGCTCCAGCTCTTCGCGGTCGAGGCGCCTCACGATGCCCTCCAGCTCGTCCAGGGCCGCCCCGAACTCCGACGGGCGGCGCTCCCCCTCGGCCGACGCGGCGTCCCCGCTCATCTCGCCTCCAGCTCCTCGGTTCCGCGCACCCGGCAGCCGACCCGGCCGTCCACGACCCGGAGCCGTACGTCGTCGCCGGGCTCGAACTCCTCCACCCGCCGCAGGACGTCGCCCTCCTCGTCCAGCGGGACCGCGTATCCCCGCTCGAGGGTGGAGAGGGGGCTCAGGGCGTCCAGTCGCCCGCCCAGCCGCTCCACCCGTCCCTCGAGGCGCTCCAGCCGCCGGTCCATCGACGCCACGAGCCGCTCGGCCGCCCGCCGCGCCCGCTCCCGGCCCCGCCGGGTGCGGCCGCGCAGGCCCGTCACGAGGCCGGCGGCCAGCCGCCGGAGCGTGGCCCGCAGGGCGTCGCCGTCGGGCACCACCACCTCGCCGGCGGCCGAGGGCGTCGGCGCCCGCCGGTCGGCGACCAGGTCGGCGATGGTGACGTCCACCTCGTGGCCGACCGCCGAGACCACCGGCACCGGGCAGCCCGCGATGGCCCGGGCCACCTCCTCCTCGTTGAACGCCCACAGGTCCTCGACCGACCCCCCGCCCCGGGTCACCACGATCACGTCCACGTCCCCGTGGCGGACCAGCCGCTCCAGGGCCTCGACCACCTCGCCGGAGGCCTCCTCGCCCTGCACGCGGCAGTCGGAGACCAGGATCCGGGTCCACGGCGCCCGCCGCCGGACGACGCTCACCACGTCGCGGACGGCGGCCCCGGTCCGGGAGGTGACCACGCCCACCCGGACGGGGACCCGCGGAAGGGGCCGCTTCCGCTCCGCGTCCAGCAGGCCCTCGGCGGCCAGCTTCTTCTTCAGCCGCTCGAAGGCGAGGCGCCACAGCCCTTCGCCCCGGGCCTCCATCCGGCGCACCAGGAGCTGGTAGTCCCCGCGGGCCTCGTACAGCGACACCTCGCCGAAGGCGCACACCTCCATGCCCTCCTCCGGCTCGGTGGGGAGGTCCCGCGCGTGCCGCCGCCACATGACGCAGGAGAGCTGCGCCGTCTCGTCGCGCAGGCTGAAGTAGCAGTGCCCCGACTGGGCGCGCGTCCAGTCGGCGATCTCGCCGACCACCCAGAGCGGAGGGAAGCTCTCCTCGAGCACCTCCCGGGCGGCCGCGTTGAGCTCCGCCACCGGGAGCGCCGTCTCCGGCGACGCGCCGGGGGCCGCGTCCGGCTCCCCGCCCGGGCCGGGAGCTCCCGCCGTCTCCGCGGGGCCCGGGCCCGCTCGTGCCGACGCGTCGGTGCCGCCCCCGGAGCCGGCCGGAGGCCCGTCCTCGTCGCCGGCCCCGCCGCCGTCGGTCGGCGACCCGGCCTCGAAGAGCGTGAACTGCCCCTCTCCGTCGCTCATCCGGTCATGCCCCGTCGACGAGGGCGGGCTCCGCGCCCGACTGCCGCCGCGCGGCCTGGAGCGTGTTCCGGAGCAGCATGGCGATCGTCATGGGGCCCACCCCCCCGGGCACCGGGGTGATCCACGACGCCTTACCGCGGACCTCGTCGAAGGCCACGTCGCCCACCCAGCGGTACCCCTTCTCCGCCGAGGGGTCGTCGACCCGGTTCGACCCCACGTCGATCACCACCGCCCCCTCGGCGACCATCCCCGCGGTCACGGTCCCCGGCCGGCCCACCGCCACCACCAGGAGGTCCGCCTCGCGCGTCACGGCCCCCAGGTCACGGGTCCGGCTGTGCGCCACCGTGACCGTGGCGTTCGCCCACGGCTCCTTCCGGAGGAGGATCTGCGCCATCGGCCGGCCGACGATGTTCGATCGCCCCACCACGACCGCCCGCCGGCCTTCGGGGTCGAAGTCGATCCTTCGGAGCATCTCCTGGATGCCCGCCGGAGTGGCCGGGCGGAAGCACCGCGGGTGCCCGCTCGCCAGCCGGCCCACGTTCACCGGGTGGAACCCGTCGACGTCCTTGGACGGGTCGATCCGCTCCATCACCCGGCGCTCGTCGACGTGGTCGGGGAGCGGGAGCTGGACGAGGACGCCGTGCACCTCCGGGTCGACGTTCAGCTCGTCCACGAGCCCCAGCAGGTCGGCCTCGGCGACGTCGGCCGACGGGGTCAGGTCCCGGGTCGCGATGCCCGCCTCCTCGCAGGCGCGGGTCTTCATCCTGACGTAGGAGCGGCTCGCCGGGTCGTCGCCCACCAGCACCACGCCGAGCCCCGGGCGGACCCCCCGCTCCTCCACGAGCCGCTCCACCCCGGCCGCCACCTCCCGGCGGACGTCCTCGGCGATGGCGCTCCCGTCGATGAGCTCCGCGGTCATCGGGCGAAGTCCACCGACCGGGTCTCGCGCACGACGACGACCTTGATCTGGCCCGGGTACTGGAGCTCGTCCTCGATCCGGCGGGCGGCCCGCTCGCTGAGCTCGGCCATCTCCTCGTCGGTGACCTCGTCGGGCATGACCATGATGCGGATCTCCCGGCCGGCCTGGATGGCGTACACCTTCTCGACCCCCTCGTAGGACCCCGCCAGCTCCTCGAGCTTCTCGAGCCGCTCGACGTAGTTCTCGAACGACTCGCGCCGGGCACCGGGCCGGGCCCCGGAGATGGCGTCGGCCGCGGTGACGAGGAAGGTCTCCGGGTACCGGGCCGGCTCCTCGTCGTGGTGCGCGCGGATCGCGTTGAGCACGGGCTCGGGCTCGCCGTACTTCTCGCAGACCCGGTGGCCCAGCTCCACGTGGCTCCCCTCGTGCTCGTGGGTCAGCGCCTTCCCGATGTCGTGGAGCAGCCCCATCCTCTTCGCCATCTGGGCGTCGAGGCCGAGCTCGGCCGCCATGTTCGCCGCCAGGAGGGCGACCTCGCGGGCGTGCTGGAGCTGGTTCTGACCGTAGCTGGTCCGGAAGCGCAGACGCCCCACCAGCTCCTTCAGCCGGGGCGGGAGGTCGTGGATCCCCAGCTCGTACAGCAGCTCCTCGGCCTCCTCGGCCACCGAGTCCCGGACGTCCTCCCCGGCCTTCTCCACCGACTCCTCGATCCGCCCGGGGTGGATCCGGCCGTCGGCCACCAGCCGCTCCATGGCGACGCGCGCCACCTCCCGCCGCATGGGGTCGAAGCAGGAGAGGAGGACGGCCTCGGGGGTGTCGTCCACGACGACGTCGACGCCGGTGGCCGCCTCGAAGGCCCGGATGTTCCGGCCCTCGCGCCCGATGATCCGGCCCTTCATGTCGTCGCTGGGGAGGGAGACGACCGAGACGGTGGCGTCGGAGGCGTGGTCCACGGCCAGCTTCTCGATGGCCATGGAGATGATCTTCCTGGATTCGCGCTCCGCCTCCCGGCGGGCCTCCTCCCGGATCTCCCGGGCCGTCTGCCGGGCCTCGGCACGGGCTTCGTCCTCGACGCGGCCGACGAGGCGCTCGCGGGCCTCGTCGTGGCTCAGCCCGGCCAGCTCCTCGAGCTCCTGCCCGAGCTCCTCCTCGCGGGCCTCCATCCGCTCGGCGCGCTCCCTGATCTCCTGCTCCCGCTCCTCGAGGCGCTCCATCCGCTCCTCCTGGCGGGCCTGCCGGCGGTCGATCTCGGTCAGCTTCTCGTCCAGCAGCTCCTCGCGCTCGGCCAGCCGCCGCTCGGTCTCCCCGAGCTCCTCGCGCCGCTGCTGGATCTCCTCCTCCCACTCGAGCTTCTTCTCGTAGGCCTCCTCCTTCCCTTCCAGCTCGGCCTCGCGCCGGATGCTGTCCGCCTCCTCCCGGGCTGCCTCGACGAGGTCCTCGGCCCGCTCGCGCGCCGCCTCCCGCCTGCGGCCGGCCCGGCGGTCGCCCCACAGCCAGCCCAGGAAGAGTCCGGCCAGGGCGGCGGCCGCCGCCGAAGCGATGAGTTCGAGGGTCATCGGGGCTCCGGGAATCTATCTGGGCGGGCGTCCCCGGGGCGGCGGGACCGGCTCCCGGACGTCGGGGTCGGGGCGTCGTCCCGGGGACACACGAAAAAACGGCCGGCCCGGCGGTCCTTCCGCCGTCGCGGGAGCCAGCCGGGACCCGGGCGACCGTCGATCGGGTTCGACAGGGCCTCGCGGCCGCGGGAGCCTCCGCGCCGACCGGAGCAAGGACTTCGGATCCAAGGTGCTGAGCCCCTCCGGCCGGCGCAAGGACCGCCGGGCGGTGGGAAGGTCCCGGCGGGCACCGGGCCGGAGCGACGGAACCGGGCGGGCCGACCGGGCCGGAGCGGCCCCGGCCGGCCGCGTCGGGCTCAGCCCTCCAGGGCCTCCTCGACCCGCTCCCGCAGGCGGACCGCCCGTCGGGCCACGCCGTCCCGCAGGTCGTCGCGCTCCGAGCGCGTGCGGAAGAGCTCGTCGGTGATCTCGAGCGCGGCCAGGATCGCCGCCCTGTGGGGCTCGGAGACGTGGGACTTGAGGTGGGCGGCCTGGATGGCCTCGTCGACGTGCCGGGCACAGGCCCGGGTGTACTCCGGGTCCATCTCCGAGCGGATCGAGTACTCCTCGCCGAAGATGGTGACGGTCACCGGCTCGGGGGCGTCCTCGCTCACAGCTCGTCCTCCATCATGATCAGCCGGCTCTGGATCCGCTCGGCCCGCTCGCGGCCCGCCTCCACGACCTCCCGGAGGCGTCGGTTCTCCTCGACGAGCTCCCGGAACCTCTCTTCCGCCTCGTCGGGGTCCAGCTCCTCCGGGCCGGCGGCCGCCAGCGCGTCGGTCAGCTCCCGCCTCGCCGCCTCGGCCCGCTCCACCCGCTCCCGGAGGTCCGCGTAGGCCTCGACGAGGCGATCCACCGCCGCCTCCAGCTCCGCGAACGCCCCGGCGGGGTCCGCCTCGCGCTCTCCGTCCGCGCCCCCGCCGACGGCGTCGGCCGGGGAGACGTCCGGGTCAGCCGGACCGGAGTCGGGCATCGAGGCGGCTCTCGAGACGGTCCACGATCTCCTCCACCGCTTCGTCGACATCCTCGTCCTGCAGGGTGCGGTCGGGGGCGCGGAAGCGCAACCGGTAGGCCAGGCTCCGCCGGCCCTCCGGGAGCTCGCCCCCCTCGTACACGTCGAAGAGCGTCGCCTCCTCCAGCCACTCGGGCGCCGCGTCCCGGAGCGTCCCGTCCACCTCCCGGGCGGTCGTCTCCGCCGGCACCGTCACGGCCAGGTCCCGCCGCACCGGCGGGAAGGTCGACAGCGGACGGTACCGCGGAGCAGGCTCCTCCCGGACGGCGTCGAGGCGGAACTCCATGGCCCAGACCGGGTGCGCCCAGGGGGGCGACTCGACGGCCTCCGGACGCACCCGCCCGGCGATCCCCAGGGGCACCCCGTCCCGCACCAGCCCGAAGACGTCCGACCCGATCCACCGGCCGGCGGCGAAGCGGGAGGCGATCTCCCAGGCGTCGTCGCCGGAGACCGGGCGGAGCTCCCCCTCGCAGATCTCCTCGACCCGCGACGCCAGCCCCTTGAGGTCCCAGACGTCGAAGGGCTCCCCGCTGCCGGTCCACTGCTCGGGCGCCCGCCGTCCGGTGACGACGAACCCGACCCGGCGCTCCTCCCCGTAGCGCGGCGACGCGTGGTCCTCGTCGATCCACTCCTCCGAGGGCTCCTGGCGGAAGACGGCGCCGATCTCGTAGAGCCGCACGTCGCCCTCGCCCCGCGCGTAGTTGTGCTCGAGCCGTCGCAGCAGCACCGCCACCACGCTCCCCCGGAGGTAGGCCTCGTCGGCGGAGAGGGGGTGGAGCAGCTCCACCGGGCCCTCCGGGTCCGCCTCCTCCTCGGAGACGAGGCTCGAGCTGCGGGCCTCCAGGAGCCCCCGGCCGTGCATGAGCCCCCGGACCCGGTCGGCCCGGGCCCACCGCGGGTCGTCGGGCACGCTCGAGGGCCGGAAGGCGCGGCGCTCGGAGGGGAAGTTCTCGTAGCCGTGGCGCCGGGCCACTTCCTCGACGAGGTCGATCTCCCGGCTCACGTCGTTCCGCCAGCCGGGCACCTGGCAGGCCACGGTGGCCTCGCCGTCCTCCCCCACACCGCTCCACGACTCGAAGCCGAGGGGGTCCAGCAGCCGCTGGAGCTCGCCGGGCGGGAACTCCCGGCCCAGCACCTCCTCGACCCGCGACGGCCGCAGCTCCACCACCCTCGGCTCCGGAGGAGGCCGGCCCACCCGCGCCGCCACGGGCTCGGCCCGTCCGCCGGCCACCGTGAGGATCAGCTCCACGCAGCGCACGAGCGCGGCCTCGAGCCCCGTGGCGTCGATCCCCCGCTCGAACCGGTACGAGGCGTCGGTGGAGAGCCCCGCCTCGCCGGCGGTCCGGCGGGTGGCGGACGGATCGAAGGACGCGCACTCGATGAAGACGTCGCTCGTGGACGCGCCGACCTCGCTCTCGGCGCCGCCCATCACCCCGGCCAGGGCCACCGGCCCCCCGGCGTCGGCGATGACCGTCGAGCCGGGGCCGACCTCCCGCTCTTCCCCGTCGAGGGTGCGGATCGCCTCGCCCGCCTCGCCGCGCCGGACCCGGATCTCGTCCCCCTCGATCTGCGACAGGTCGAAGGCGTGGAGGGGCTGGTTGAGCTCGTGCAGGACGTAGTTCGTGGCGTCCACGACGTTGTTGACCGGCCGGGCGCCGATGGCCCGGAGGCGGGCGGCGAGCCACGAGGGCGAGGGGCCGACCTCGACCCCGCGCACGACGGCCCCGAGGTACCGGTCGCAGCGCTCCGGCGCGTCGACGGCCACCGTCACCCCCCCGGCCTGAACGGCGCTCTCGTGCTCCTCCCACCGGGGCGTCCACTCGGTCTCCTGGAAGTGGGGCAGCACGACCTCCGAGCGTCCGCCGGGGGCGACCTCCCGGGCCACGCCCACGTGGCAGGCGAGGTCGACCCGGTTGGGCGTGAGGTCGAGGACCAGGCGGGCGTCCGGCAGCTCCAGCGCCTCGCCCGCCGGCGTGCCCGGCTCGAGGTCAGCGGCCAGCCTCATGATGCCCGAGGCGTCGGGGCCGACCTCCAGCTCCTTCTCCGAGCACAGCATCCCGCGGCTGGGCTGCCCGCGGATCTCCCGCTCCTCGATCTCCATCCCCCCCGGGAGGCGGCCGCCGGGCGGCACATACGGGTAGAGCGCCCCCTCCACCACGTCGGGCGCCCCGCAGACGACGTCGACCTCCTCGCCGTCGCCGGGGTCCACGCGGCAGAGGACGAGGCGGTCGGCGTCGGGGTGGGGGCGTACCTCCGTCACCCGCGCCACCCGCACGTCGTCGAGCCCCTCCCCCACGCGGACCACCTCGTCCACCACCACGGCCGTGGCGCTGAGGCGCTCGGACAGCAACTCCGCGTCCTGCCGCAGCCCGGGGACGAGGTCCCGGAGCCAGTTGACGGAGATGTTCACGCGCTCCTACCCCCCCTGCCCCGTCACGCGAACTGCTCGAGGAAACGCACGTCGCCCTCGTAGAGGAGGCGGATGTCGGGGATCCCGTACCGGGTCATGACCATCCGCGCGGGGCCCATGCCGAAGGCGTACCCGGTGTACCGGTCGGGGTCGTAGCCGACGGCCTCGAAGACGGCCGGGTCGACCATCCCCGCGCCCATGATCTCGATCCAGCCCGTGTTGCCGCAGGTGGAGCAGCCCTCCCCGGCGCAGATCCGGCACGTCACGTCGACCTCGGCCGACGGCTCCGTGAACGGGAAGTAGCCGGGCCGGAAGCGGGTCTCGGCCCGCGGGCCGTAGAAGCGTCGGACGAAGTGGTCGATGGCCGACCGGAACTCCACGAAGTCGACGCCCTCGTCCACGGCCAGGCCCTCGATCTGGTGGAAGGCCGGCGCGTGGGTGGGGTCGAAGGCGTCGCGGCGGTAGCAGAGCCCCGGCACGACGATCCGGATGGGGGGGCGGTGCTTCTCCATCACCCGCGCCTGGACCGGGGAGGTGTGCGTCCGGAGGAGGATCCCCTCGTCCAGGTAGAAGGTGTCGTGCTCGTCGGCGGCCGGGTGGTCGAGGGGGATGTTGAGGGCGGTGAAGTTGTACCACTCGTCCTCCACCTCGGGCCCGCCGACGCGGGTGAAGCCGAGCTCCCGGAAGATGCCGCAGATCTCGTCGACGACCCGGGTGACCGGATGGGGCCCGCCCCGCCAGGCCCGGCGCCCGGGCAGGGTCAGGTCGCGGTCCTCGGCCTCCTCCCCGCGGGCCTCGCGCTCGAGCGCCTCGGCCCGCTCCTCGTAGGCCTCCTGGAGCCGGGCCTTGACCCGGTTGCCCTTCTTCCCGGCCTCCGGGCGGTCCTCCGGCGGCAGGTCGCCGATGCGGCCGAGCGCCTCCGAGAGCTCTCCGCTGCGGCCCAGGAACTGGACCCGGGCCTCCTCGAGCGGGCCCTCGCCCTCGGCGCCGCGGAAGGCCCGCAGCGCCCGCTCCTCGATGTCGTCCAGCCGCTGGAGGAGGTCGACGTCGCCCTCGCTCAACGGGCGTTCTCTTCGGCGATCCGCACCAGCTCCTCGAAGGCCTCCGGCTCGCGCACGGCCAGGTCCGCCAGCACCTTCCGGTTCAGCTCGACCTCGGCCTCCTTCAGGCCGTGGATGAACCGGGAGTAGGAGAGCCCGTGCTGGCGGGCCGCGGCGTTGATCCGCTGGATCCAGAGCCGCCGGAAGTCCCGCTTCCGCTCCCGCCGGTGGCGGTAGGCGTGCTCCCACCCCTTCTCGACGGTGTCCTTGGCGGGACGGAAGAGCTTCGAGCGGCCCCCGAAGTAGCCCTTCGCGTGCTCGAGGATCTTCTTCCTGCGCTTGTGCGTCGCTACGCTGGTCTTGACCCGCGGCATCCGTCTCTCTCCTCCTGGTGGATCTATGGGGTGTGGCTTCGTCTCGGACCTGCGGCGGGGCTGCCCCGCGGCCGCGCCGGGTGGCGCCCGTCGGGCCGGGGTCCCGGACGATCGGGACCGGGCCGGGGCCGGTGGAGGCCCGTCAGCCCTGGCCCTTGAGCAGCTCCATGATCTCCTCGTGCTGCTCGTTGGGCACCGTCGACGACTTGTCGCGGGGCTCCGGGGCCTTCTTCCTCAGACCGCCTCCGCCCAGCATCCGCCGGACGCGCTGCTGGTGGGCGTCGGGCACGAGGGCGGGCTTGCGGAGCTGACGCTTCCGCTTGCTCGACTTCTTCGTCAGGATGTGGCTCTTGCCCTGCTTGTAGTACTTGTACCGGCCGTTCGCCGTCTCCTTGAAGCGCTTCGCGGCGCCCCGGTTGGTCTTCATCTTCGGCATGCGGATCTCCCCACCGGTTCTCGTCTCTCTCTCGCTTCCCGCGACCGGCCGGCACGGCCGGGACGCGGGGCCCCCGTCGGTCGCCGCCGGGACGTCGTGCAGAGGCCGGGCCACGGCCGATCGCCTCTTGATGTACCGGTCGACGGCCCGAGGGTTCGGGGCCTTCCACAGCGGGCCGGCCGAAGCTACCCGCCCCGCTCCGGGCCGTCAACGCGGGCGGCCGCTACAGCTCCACCGGCGACCCGGGCGCCACCTCGTGGTACTCGAGCTCCGGCTCGTCCTCCATCGTCCGGCGCAAGGTGAAGTCGTTCTCGAAGAGCAGAAGCGGCTGCTGCTCGGCGTCGAAGACCAGCTTCCGGCCGTAGCCGTCGGCCACCCG
>CAYZLN010000055.1:0-9751 GCA_964479295.1 uncultured Gemmatimonadota bacterium | reverse complement strand
GGCGGCTCCCGGTCGGAGGCCGAATCTGTCCCGTCCCGTCGCCGACGTAAAGCGCCGCGGCGGCGAGGGCACGGCGGCGATCGCGCCCCGTGAAGGGCCGTCGGACGCGGCCCGCGCCCGCGCCGCGGCCCCCGCGCGCCCTCACGCCGGCCGGAGGGCCTCCGCGAGCAGCTCCTCGCCCCGCCCCCCGTCGAGCGGATGGGTCCAGGCCCCGTCGTCGTCCCGGGCCACGCGGCCGACCTCCCCGAGGAGGACCACCCTCGTCACCCCGCGGCGGGCCTTCTTGTCCGTCGCCATGGCCTCGAGCACCCTGCCCGGGTCGCGGTCGGCCTCGAGCGGGTCGGTGTGGCCGCAGGCCGCGAGCAGCTCCTCCAGGCGCCGGGCCGTCCCCTCCCGGGTGACGCCCAGGGCCTCGCCCAGGCGGGCCTCGGCCCGCATGCCCGCCGCCACGGCGTCGCCGTGGAGGAGGTCCCAGCCGGCCAGGGCCTCGAGGGCGTGGCCCACGGTGTGGCCGAAGTTCAGCACCTGGCGCCGCCCGGCCTCCTCCGGGTCGTCGGCCACGACCTCCGCCTTGATCTCCACGCAGCGGCGAACCGTCGCGCCCAGGAGCTCGGGATCGCCCTCCGCGAGGGCCCCGCCCCCCTCCTCCATCCACCCGAAGAGCCGGGCGTCGGCGATGGCCGCCGCCTTCACCGCCTCGGCCAGCCCGGCCTCGACGTGCTCGCGGGGCAGCGTCTCCAGGGTCTCCGGGTCGGCCACCACGAGGGACGGATGGTGGAAGGCTCCCACCAGGTTCTTTCCCCTCTCCGTGTCCACCGCCGTCTTGCCCCCGACCGAGCTGTCGAGCATGGCCAGCAGCGTCGTCGGCACCTGGACCACCGGAAGCCCCCGCATGCACGTGGCCGCCACGAACCCCGCCAGGTCGCCGGTGACGCCGCCCCCGAGGGCCACCACGGCGGAGTCCCGCCCGTGGCCCGCGGCCAGGATCTCGTCGGTGAGGCGCCGCCACTGGCCCCGCGTCTTCGACGCCTCGCCCGGGGGGAAGGTGAAGAGGTCGGCCGGCCCGGCGTCCTCCCCGAGCGTCGCCAGCGCCCGGTCGCCGTAGAGCCCCGCCACCGTCTCGTCGGCCACGACCGCCCAGCGGTGGGCCCCGACCTCGGAGGCGGCCAGCTCGCCCAGCCGGTCCAGCGCCCCGGCCTCGACCCTGACGCGGTAGCGGCCGGGGTCGGCCGGCACCGGGACGTCCACGTCGCCGCCCGTCGCGTCGGGATCCCCGCCGCCCTCCGGCGCACGCCGGGCGCCCCCCGTCATCCGCCCCCGCCCCCCTCCAGATCGATCCGGGCGACGCCGGGGAGCAGCTCCTCGGCCGATCCGGGCGCCAGGTCCGCGACGACGACCACGGGGCGGCCGCCGACGGTCCCCCGCCGCACCTCGAGCTCCCTCTCCATGGCGGCCGGCCCCGCGCCGCCCGCGTCCCCGCCGGCGGGTCCCGTGCCGTCGGCACGGCCGGAGCCGTCGCCGTCTTCCGGGCCCCGGCCGTAGCGGGACCGGAACGCCCTCGCCGCGGCCGCGGCGAACTCGTCCGCCTCCTCGGCGGAGTCCCACACCGAGGCCCACACCAGGGCCTCGTCCCCGTCGTCGCCCCGCAGCAGCCGGTACCGGTCGCCGTCCCACCCGGCGGCGGCCCGCCGCGCGCGGGCGCTGTCCGCCAGGAACTCCTCGAGGAAGAGGCGCGTCTCGAACTCGCCCAGCCCGTCCGCGTGCACCTCCCTCCACCCGTCGGGAGGCCCCTCCGCGTACGAGACGTCGGTGGGGGCGTCCCGACCCTCGCCCAGGTACCGGCCCGGGTGGAGGATCTGCTCGGTGGACGCGGGTGTGTCGGGGCCGAGCGGCGCGGGCCGGCCCTCCCGGGTGCGCCACACGTCCTGGACGAAGATCAGCCCCCCGGTGTAGGGGAAGACCAGTGACTCGCGGATCACCCTGGGCGCGGCCGAGAGCGCCGGCGCCCCGGCCATCTCGGCGAGGTCCAGGCGGCCGAGCAGGGCCCCGACGTCCAGGGCCTGGAGGTCGACGTCCCCTCCGGTCCGTCGCCTCAGGGCGTCCTCGATCATGACGTAGGTCGCGTGCCCCTCCAGCGCCGCCAGCGCCGCCGTGAGTGCGTCGTTCGAGCCCCGACGGGCCTCCATGAGGGAGTCGAGGTCCATGTGCTGGTCCTGGAGCGCGTGCACGAGCTCGTGGACGAGCACGGGCTCGAGGGTCTCCCCTTCCACCCCCTCCCGGACGAAGAGCGTGTCGGCCTTCGGCGAGAAGTACCCCACGACCTGCTCCAGGTACAGCGACCGCATGAGGGCCCGGAGGTCCACCGTGTCCGGCAGGAGGCCCAGGCGGGCGTAGGCGGCCGCCGTCGCCTCGGCCCGCTCCGGCGGGAGCTGGTCCTCGAGCTCGGAGGCGAGGAACGACTCGAGCCGGTCCCGGTCGCTCCGGGCCAGCCGCGGAGGGCGGCGGAACTCCAGCCCCGCCGAGGCCTCCACCCGGGGGATCGCCTCGTCGGCCATCCGCTCGAGGACCGTGTCCGCTTCGACGGCGTCGCCATCCGACGCGTCGGCGCCGCACGCCGGGACCGCCGCGGTCACCGCCACGGCCACGACCAGCGCCGCCCGGGCGCTCCGCCTGCGCCCGGAAGCCGCCGCTCCCGTCGACCTCCGCCCGCGCCCGGCCGCCGCCGGGCCTCTTCCTGCGTGGGGCCGGGCCGGGCTCTTCACGCGCCGATCAGCTCCTCGAGGTCGGACGGCAGCTCGCCGCGGTACGGCGCCACGCCCGACGCGTCGGCGTCGTCCACGAGGTCCGAAATGGTTCGGCCCGTCTCCGGATCCCTCCACGACCCCGCCACCTCGGCCAGCGGTACGAGGACGAAGGCCCGGCGCCGCATGCGGGGATGGGGGACCCTCAGGCCCGGCCGGTCGACGACCTCCCGGCCGTAGAGCAGCAGGTCGAGGTCGAGGGTCCGGGGACGCGGTCCGTCCCCGTCCTCGTCGCGTCCACGGCCCGCCCCGGCCTCCGCCGCCAGCAGGCGCTCGAGCAGGGCCTCCGGGCCCAGCCCCGAGCGGCCCACGCAGCACAGGTTCAGGAACGGACCGCTGCCGTCGGGCATCTCCACGGGCTCCGTCTCGTACACCCCCGAGCAACGGACGTCGTCCAGCAGCCGTTCGAGGGCCCGCGCGCCCCTCGCGAGGTGCGCCGCCCGGTCGCCCAGGTTCGAGCCGAGGCCGACGGCCACCGGCGTCCCCTTCGCGGCTCCGCTCCGGCCGTCCCGCCGGGCTTCTTCGTCGTTCACGTCTCTCTCACGGGGAATCCTCACGTCCACGGGCCCTCCGCGACACCGCACGACCGGCCACGCGCGGGCACAAACAGAGAAAGCCGGCGGCCCCGAAGGGACCGCCGGCTCCCTGTCGCTTCAGACGCCTGCTGGCTTACGGGTATCCGGCCGGGCAGGCGCTCGAGATGTTCTCGTTGTTGTCCACCTCGTTCACCGGCACCGGCAGCGTGATGGCGTCATCCGCGTCCGGGTTCGGGTCCGGGAACGCGTGGTCCGGCCACAGGGACCCGTTGGCGGTCGAGAGGCCCCGGTCGTCCCCGAAGTCCGTCCCCACGGCGTTCCGCGGGAAGAAGCGGTCGTCGAACTCCTCGGCCATGCGCCGCAGGTAGTGGTGACGGTGGCCGGTCTGCCACAGTCCCGCCTCGTAGGCCCGGGCGAAGATCGCCAGGTTCTCGGCCTCGCTGGCGCCGTCGAGGGTGATCTCATCGAAGTCCCCCAGGCTCTGCTGCGTCAGCGCGCCCGGCCCCGGCGTGGCGGTCAGGCCCGCGTTCACGGAGGCCATGGGGTTCAGGCCCTCGTCGTTGGTCAGCAGCGGGTTCGCCTTGTCCTCCGCCGCGCCCGGGCTGCCGTTCCGGATATCGATCTCCGCCTGGATCATCCGGGCCTCCCAGGCCGTGGCCAGCGGGATCGAGACGGCGGGCTGGCCGCCGGCGCGTCCCCCGTAGAGCGTCTGCGCCGCCACGGGGCTCACGCCGTTGAAGGCCTCGAGGCCGGCGGCAGCGGCGGCGCCCGGCTCGACGATCAGGCCCTGGCCGAGCCAACCGTCATCCGGAAGGGTTCCGAAGTACGCGAACTTCTCGTTCCCGCGGCTGGCGTCGGTCCCGTCGCCCACCGTCCAGCGGAGCGCCGCGTTGTCGCCCCACGTGAGCTGGTAGACGTCGTTCTCCTCGGCCGTGGAGGCGATGGAGAACTCGACGGACGAGACGAACCGCGGGTTGCTGGTCCAGACCTCCGACGCGGCGTTGCCGGCCGCGGTCAGGTGGTCGTCCGTGGTGCTTCCGAGGCTCTCGAGCAGCATGTGCGTCCGGGCCTGGCCCACGAGAGCCGCCAGCCGGACCTCCTCGATGCCGAACTCGGCGGCCCTCGCCTCGGCCTCCTCGAAGAAGCCCAGGGCGTCCCGGGCCCGGTCGGCCGTCCCGAGCGGAGCGTCCTCCACGTTCTCGTCCTCGACGAAGCGCGGCAGATCGGCCGAGCCGCCGCCGAGGATGCTGTGGCAGAAGAGCTCGGCCAGGAAGAGCCGGCTGTAGCCGGCGATCAGGTTCCCCCACGCGATGCCCGTCTGGAGGTTGCTGGTCTGCCCGGCGAACTCGTCGGTCCCGAGAGCTGCCTCGAAGTCGGCGACGTTCTGGTCCGCCACCGCCCGCGTCACGGAGAGCGGCTGCCAGGTGTCGGCGTTGATCGAGACGTTCTGGGAGATCGGGTTCCGCTGGTCGACCTCCCGCCGGGTCGGGAACGTCCCGGCCAGGATGTACTCGTCGGTCAGCAGCCCCGTGTACAGGGCGTAGTCGTCGTACGCGGTGCGGAACTCGTTGATCATGCCCGCGAGGCGCGGCGCCACGTTCTCCGGCGAGAGCTGCTCCTGCGGCTGCACGTTGTCCGGATCGTTCACGTCCAGCAGCTCCCCGTCGCAGGCGGCCACGCCCGCGAGCAACAGCCCCGCGGCCGTCAGCACCTTCAGGCCGTCGAACCACTTACCTTCGTCAGACATCTCTATGCTCCTTCCGCTCGGATGGCGAGGTGTGAGGTGGGGAGGGCCCGCCCGGCCGCGCTACGGCGGCCGGGCCCGGGCCCGTCGTCCCGGCGCTCTCGGCTCAGAAGCTCACCTGCATGGAGGCCGTGACCCGCTTGGCGGGCGGCAGGGTCAGGAAGTCCGAGAAGAACGCCTGCGTCTGCCCCGCGACCGTGAGCTCGGGGTCGAGGGAGTAGCCGGTGAAGGTCGCCAGGTTCTCGCCGGTGAGCTGGAAGCTCACGTCCTGGCCGCTGAAGAACTGGGTCCAGGAGTCCGGCAGGTCGAACCGAAGCGAGACCGTCCGGAGCTTCACGTAGTCGGCCTCCTCGACGAAGTTCAGCTCGCCGCCGCCGTCGGCCGCCGCCCGCTTGACGCGCGACTCGTCGCTGAGCTGGCCGTTGGCCCCGACATCGAAGACGTCCGCGCAGCGGTGCACGGCGCTCCCGCACACGAAGTTGCGGGTGTTGTTGTCGATGTGGTGGCCGGTGGCCGCCTCGGCGAGGCTGTAGAGCGTCACGTGGTTGAAGAGCGTCACCGTCGTGCTCAGCGACGCGTTCACGTGGGGCGTCGGCTGCCCCCCCTCGAACCCGGGGATGCCCGGGATCTCGAAGACGCTCCCGTCAGTGGCCTGGACCGGCCCGCCGGCCTCCTCGATGAAGAAGCCGGGCGAGAAGTACGCGGCGAAGGCCCGGCCCTCGGCGTGCCGCTGCGTGAAGCCGAGGTCGATCGGGTTTTCGAGCTGGGTGATCTCGTTGTAGTTCGTGCTGACCTGCGCCGTCCAGTCCCAGGTCAGATCGGCCGTCGAGAACGCCGTGGCGTTCACCGCCATCTCGACGCCGGTGTTGACCAGCTCGCCCACGTTGTCGAACTGGGCGCCGGGGAACCCGGTGGAGGGCGGCAGGGGGCGCGCGACGACGTCGTCCTTGGTCGTCTGGCGGTACCAGGTGAACTCACCGCTCAGCCGGCCGTCGAGGATGCTCATGTCGACGCCCGCCTCGATCTCGGTGACCTTCGCCACCGAGAGGTCCGGGTTGCCCGGCTGCGCGGGGCCGATCCCGATCTGGCGGGTGCCCTGGAAGGGCGTCGGACCCGCGGAGAGCAGGGTGAAGGCGTCGTTGGTGCCCGGCTGCTCGGCCGACTGCCCCCAGGCGCCCCGGAGCTTGAACTGCTCGAAGAACTCCGGGAACCACTCCTCGTCGCTCATCACGTAGGAGAGGCTGGCGTTGGGCAGCACCTTGGGCTCGAGACTCTCGCCGAAGGCGCTGTTGTCGTCGACCCGGACGCCGCCGGTCAGGAAGAGCCGGTTGCGCCAGGCGAACTGCTGCTCACCGAAGATGCCGATCGTGCGCTCCTCGGTGAAGAAGTCCTCCCCGCCGGTCTTCAGCAGGTCCCTGGAGTTGTCGCACGCCGGGGATCCCGCCGGGAAGTCCTGGCAGGTGATGAAGATGTTGTCCTGCGCCTCGTCGAACCACTGGACGCCGGCCGTCGTCGAGGACGTGACCTGGTCGCTCAGCTCGAGGTCGGCGGTGCCCGTCCCCTGGATCGTCAGGTTCGTGCTCCGCGTCTTCGACTTCGAGAGCGAGCCCTCGAAGGCCTGGGAGAAGCCGGTGAGCGCGGGCACGTCGGGCGTGATCTGCGTGCCGGACTGGTCGTACTCGTCGTAGCCCACCGTGAACCGGGTGGTCAGGAAGTCCCAGGGCCGTGCCGTCAGCGTCCCGCTGCCGGTGAAGCGCTGCGTGTCGTCGGTGGTGCTCGTCAGCGCGGCCTGGTCGAAGTTCAGCCCGAAGAAGGGGCTGGCGCACTGCGCCGCGCTGGTCGGACCCAGCGGCGTCCCCAGGAAGCTCGCGCGAGACAGCTCGAAGGCGATGGGGCACGTCCGGACGACCTCACCGCCGTCGACCTTCGGATCCGGACGGTCCATCGGCGCCCAGAAGCCGAGCCCGATGAGGGCCTGCCCGATGACGCCGAACGAGTTGTTGTCGTTCTGCGGCAGGTGCGTCGTGTTCGACGTGAATCCGCTCGAGACGGAGACGTCGACGTCCTCGCTCGGGCTGAGCTGGAAGTTCGCCCGGCCGTTCCACTTGTCCACGCGGTTGCCCGGCAGGTTGCCCTGCAGCTCCTCGTAGCCGCCCGAGACGTAGTAGTTGACGTTCCCCTCGGCGAAGCCGCCGCGGACCGTCCCGGCGTAGTTCTGCTCGAGGCCGGTCCGGAACGGAGCCTCGATCCCGGCCTCCTTGCCCTCGAGGAGCTGCATCATGTAGACGGTGTCCTTCGCCGCCGGCCCGAGGGGTACGGTGATGTCGTCGGTCGGGTCGTAGGCGACCGCCGGCCAGTCCGTCGAGTCCCAGTTGCCGCCGGCCGACGCCCGGGCGGTCCAGCGCGCGTCCGTGCCCGAGCCCTGCTTCGTCTCGATGACGAGAACGCCGGAGGCGGCCTCCGAGCCGTACAGCGTCGTGGCGGAGGGCCCCTTCAGCACCTGGATGGACTCGATGTCCTCGGGGTTCAGGTCGTTGATCCGGCTGCTCTGCTGGCCGCCGGTGAAGAACTGGCCGGTGCTGCCCCCGATGCCCGCGTTGTCGTTGCTGACGCGGACCCCGTCGATGTAGATGAGCGGGGTGTTGTCGAGGGTGAGGGTCGTGTTGCCCCGGATCTGGAAGTTCGACCCGGTGCCGACCGACCCGGAGGAGGAGCGGACCACGGTGCCGGTGGAGCGTCCCTTGATCAGGTCCTGGATGCTGCCCGACTGGGACCGCTGCACCTCGGTGTTGGCGTCGATGGTCGTGACCGCGCGGCCCAGCTCCCGGGCCTCCTGCTCCCCGGTCTGCGTCACGACGATCTCACCCAGGGAGACCGCGGAGACGCTGAGCTGGAAGTCGGCGGTCGCCGTCGCGCCGCCCTCGACCGACACGTTCTGGCTCGCCGGGCGGTAGCCCAGGAGGCGCACCCGGATCTCGTGCTGTCCGGCCGGCACGCCGGTGATCCGGTAACGACCCTCCTCGTTCGTGAGGGTCCCCTGGTCGAGGTCGGGGAAGAACACCTGCGCGCCCACCACGGGCTCCAGGTTCGAGGCGTCCACCACCTGCCCCGTAACCGTGCCCTGCTGGGCCGACGCTACGCCTGTGCTCAGGGCCAGGGCGGTCAGCGCCGCCACGGCCGCCGTGAGCACACGGCCGGTCGTCTCGAACGTACGTGAATTCATGGATCACCCTCCTGTGGCGTTCTCGGGAGTGGTCCTCCGGGGAGCGGCCCCTCTCCGTTCCGGCCCGTGGCCGTGTCGGAGGGCCCCGCTCCCGTGGCCTTTCGTCCCTGCTCCTCTAACATGGCCGCCGGGCGGGACGGTCACAAGTGACCCGCCGACCCCCTCGCCGGTTGCCTGTTACGTCTGCAACATCGGCTCGAGCACTCCTCATTGTTTGGTGCTAGGGCGACCTCCGTCAAGGGCGCCGGCGCCGCGGGGCCGTCGGCCGCGGGCCGGGATCCCGCGCCGACGGCCCGGGTCGCCGACCCCGCCGGGGCGGTCCGGGACCGCCGGTCCGTCTCCGGCCCGGCTCAGCCGGGTTCCGTCACCTCGACCCGCGCGAACGACCGCTTCCCCCTCTGCAGCAGGTAGCGGCCCGGCGGGAGCTGACGGTCGCGGTCGGCGACCTTCTCCCCGTCGATCCGGACGCCGTGCTGGTCGATCATGCGGAGGGCCTGGGAGGTCGACTCGACGAGGTCGGCGTCCTGGAGGGCGTACCCCAGCCAGAGGGTGCCGCTCTCCGGGTCGGCCTCCAGCCGGTATTCCGGGACGTCCTCGGGCACGCCCCCCTCGCGGTGCACCCGGTCGAAGGCCTCCCGGGCCTCGCGGGCCGCCCCGGCGCCGTGGTACTGCTCCACGAGGTCGGAGGCGAGCCAGCGCTTCGCCGCCAGGGGGTCCCCCTCCGCCCGGGCGATCCGCTCGTCGGCCTCCTCGCCCCGGGCGGTGGAGGCCAGGCGGATCCACTCGGGGAGCAGCTCGTCGGGGACGGACATGGTGCGGCCGAAGATCTCCTCCGGCTCCATCGCGAGCCCGACGTAGTTGTCGTACGTCTTGGACATCTTCCGCTCGCCGTCGGTCCCCCGGAGCAGCGGCATGATCAGGCACACCTGCGGCTCCTGGTCGTGCTTCTCCTGGATGGTGCGCGCCAGGAGCAGGTTGAAGCGCTGGTCGGTGCCCCCGAGCTCCACGTCGGCCCCGAGCTCCACCGAGTCGTAGGCCTGCATCATGGGGTAGAGGAACTCCACGAGGGAGATCGGGCGGCCCTCCTCGTACCGGCGGGCGAAGTCGTCGCGCTCGAGCATCCGGGCCACGGTGTACATCCCCGTGAGGCGGAGCACGTCGGCGAGGTCGAGCCGCGACAGCCACCGGCTGTTCCGGCGCAGCTCGGTGCGCTCCGGGTCGAGGACGCGGGAGACCTGGTCGCGGTAGGTGGCCAGGTTCTCCGCGATCTCCTCCTCCGAGAGGACCGGCCGCGTCTCCGACCGGCCGGAGGGGTCGCCGATGCGGGCCGTGAAGTCGCCGATGACGAAGACCACCCGGTGGCCCAGCTCCTGGAACGTCCGGAGCTTGCGGAGGGAGACGGCGTGGCCGATGTGGAGGTCGGGCCGGGTGGGGTCGAAGCCCTGCT
>CAYZLN010000054.1:3824-10078 GCA_964479295.1 uncultured Gemmatimonadota bacterium | reverse complement strand
AGCCGCCCAGCAGCCACGGGTCGAGCGACCGGAGCGCCTCGACCGCGGCGCCGGCGGCGCCGGCCGACAGCTCCGCGCCGCGGAACGGGCCCGGCAGGATCCCGGCCGCTCCGCCCGCCGCGCCGGCGGCCCCGGCCGCTCCGCCCGCCGCGACGTCGATCCATCCGGTCGAGGCGGCGTACGCCAGCACCGGCACGACGACGGACCCCGCCAGCGCCGCCATCCACGGCCACCGGGTCGGCTTGCGGTAGAGCTCCAGCCCCTTCTCCGCCGCCAGCGCCGCACCCGCCAGGAGCAGGGAGACCGCCGCCGCGTAGGCCATCCAGAGCGCCATCACGACGGGTCCTCCTCGTCGGGGCCGCCCCGGAGGCGCTCGGCGACGAGCTCCTGCACCCGCCTCAGCTCTTCCTCCGAGAGGTCGCTGCGGGAGACGAGATGCGTCAGGAGGAGCTCCCGGGACCCCCCGAACACCTTCCCCACGACCCGACGGATCGCGCTGCTGCCGGCTTCCGTCCTCGGCACCCGGGGATGATACCGGTAGGCCCGCCCCTCCTCGGTGTGGGAGACGTAGCCCTTCTCCTCCATGTTCCGGAGGGTCGTCAGGACGGTCGTGTAGGCGAGGTCGTCGTCCAGCCGCTCCCGGACCTGCGAGACCGTCGCCGACTCGAGCTCCCAGAGGACGGCCATCAGGTCCAGCTCACGGTCGGTGAAGGGGAACACCATGGGGGCCTCCGATGCGGGCTCGCGGCTCCCGGTAAAATTAAGGGGTTAGTAGCCGGCCACAACCGCCTCCGTTTGCCTCGCCCGGAGCCGCGGGGTAGACATTCCCGGACGTTCGCCGCCGACCCTGCCTCACGCCCGCCCCGAGAGCCCCGGATGCGAGCCGTCCTCGAACGCGCCGAAGCCCTCTTCGACGCCCTCCACGATCGCTGGGAGGACCTGCAGGCCCGGCGCACGCTGGGCTCCGCCCTGGTCGTGACCTTCGTCGGGGCCCTCGTGGTCATCGAGCTCAACCGCCAGGGGTTCGTCCCGCCGCCTCTGGCCGAGGTGCTCCCCACCAACCACTTCGCCGCCGTCGCCCTGGCCTTCACCCTGCTCCTGATCATCGAGGTCCTGAGCCTGGTGTGGACGCTGGCCGACTCGGTGGCGAACTCGGTGGGGAAGCAGTTCGAGCTGCTCGCCCTCATCCTGCTCCGGAAGGCCTTCCTCGAGTTCGGGAACTTCGGGGAGCCCATCGTCTGGACGGAGGTCTCGGACTCCCTCCTGCACCTGCTGGCGGACGCCACCGGGGCGCTGCTCATCTTCGTGGTGGTGGGCTTCTACTACCGGGTGCAGCGGCACCGCCCCATCACGTCGGGGAGCCGGGAGGAGCGCAGCTTCGTCGCGTCGAAGAAGGTCGTGGGCCTCGCGCTGATGGCGGCCTTCGTCGTCATGGGGGTGCTCCACGTCGGCCGGGAGCTGGCGGGGATGGAGACCTTCCCCTTCTTCGAGGCCTTCTACCTGGTCCTCATCTTCGCCGACATCCTCATCGTCCTGCTGTCGCTCCGGTACAGCTACAGCTTCCGCGTCCTCTTCCGGAACTCGGGCTTCGCCATCTCGACCGTGGTCATCCGGCTGGCGCTCACCGCGCCCCCCTACGTCAACGCCCTGCTCGGCGTCGGGGCGGCCCTCTTCGCGCTCGGGATCTCGCTGGCGTACAACGCCTTCGCGCCGATCATGACCGACGACGAGCGGGCGGGCGCCGGCGAGCCCGACGGGGAGAGGGTGGGGACCTTCCCCAGCCTTACGGGCGCCGCGCCCCAGGCCGGCGGCGAGGAAGGCACCGGCGGCGAGACGGGCGCCGGGCCCGACGACGGCTGACCGGGCCGGCAGTCCGACGGTACGGGACGCCGGGGCCCACGGCCGGCGACGGCTGACGGATCCCGGCCGGCGTCAGCTCCCCGCCACCCGCTCCAGCTCGCCGCCCCGCCGCATCTCCTCCTCCGCCTCGGCCACCGCCATCCGGACCTGCAGGACGGTGTCCGGGGTGACCGATATCGACGAGATGCCGCACTCGACGAGGAACCGCGGGACCTCCTCCGGGTGGTCGGAGGGCGCCTGCCCGCAGATCCCGATCTCCAGGCCGGCCCCGGTGAAGACGTCCACGGAGCGGCGGACGAGCTCCCTGACGGAGGGCGAGCGCGCGTCCACCGGGTGCTGGTACCCGGACATGTCGTCCCGGGAGACGGCGTAGACGGTCTGGACGAGGTCGTTGGTCCCGATGGACGCCCCGGACAGCTCCATCTCCTCGATGAAGCCCTCCGCCTCGATGACGTTCGACGGCAGCTCGACCATGAGGTGGAGCGGGACCCCGGCCCGCGGGGAGAGCCCCCGGCGGTCCAGCAGCTCGACCACCTCCTTCCCCTCCTCCGGCGTGCGGCAGAACGGGACGAGGAGCTGGAGGTTGTCCAGCCGGATCTGCTGGCGGACGAAGCGGAGGGCGTCGCACTCCATCTCGAACGCCGGCCGGAACGCCGGGTCCGCGTAGCGGGAGGCCCCCCGCCACGCGATCATGGGGTTCTCCTCGCGGGGCTCGAAGATCCGGCCGCCCAGCAGCTCCGTGTACTCGTTCGACTTCAGGTCGGAGAGCCTGACCAGGACCGGACGCGGGTAGAAGGCGGCGCAGATGAGGGCCACCCCGTAGCGGAGCCGGTCGACGAAGAACTGCCGCTTGTCGGCGTAGCCCGGCGTCCGCCGCTCGACGGCCCCCACGAGCCCCGCCAGCTCCTCGGGGTCCTCGCGCAGGAGGTTCTCCCGATACGGCTCCAGGACGTCGGCCATCTCCCCCGTCTCCGAGAAGCGGCGGAGCTCGTCATGGTACAGCAGCGCCAGCGGGTGGACGCCCACCTGGGAGGTGAGGATGAACTCCAGCCGGGCCAGCCCGACCCCGTCCACCGGCAGCGTCGCGTCGTGGAGCGCCTTGTCGGGAAAGCCGACGTTCACCTTGATCTCCGTCTCCAGCTCGCCGATGTCGTCCACCGGGACCCGGTCGACGTCGTAGGGGACGATGCCCTCGTAGACGTACCCCGTGTCGCCCTCGGCGCAGGAGCCGGTCACCTCGGTGAGGGGGTCGAGGACCTTCGTGGCGTCCTCGCAGCCGACGATCGCGGGGATGCCGAACTCCCGGGCCACGATGGCCGCGTGGGACGTGCGTCCCCCCTTCTCGGTGACGATGAGCGACGCGTCCTTCATGAGCGGCTCCCAGTCCGGCGTGGTCAGCTCGGTGACCAGGACGTCGCCCTCGTCGAAGACGCGCTCCTCGGGCGGGACCTCCTCCAGGTCGCGCCCCTCGCTCAGCATGTTGCGGAGGACCCGCTTCCTGCGGATGACCTCCTCGTAGTCCTCGTAGACCCGCGTCTTCCCGGACCCGATCCGCGTCCCGACGGCCTTCCCGGTCAGCAGCACCCGGTCCTCGCGCTCGAGCATCTCGCGCGCCTCCGGCTCGAACCGGTACGTCTCCAGCACGTTTGAGTCGTCGCCCGTGCCGTGGACCGTCTCGGGGCGGGCCTGGACGACGAAGAGGTCGCCGGTGTGCCCGTCCTTCGCCCACTCGATGTCCATCGGCTGGCCGTAGTGCTCCTCGACCCGCAGGGCCATCTCGCCCAGCTCGGTCACCTCCTCCCGGTAGAGGGACCACTGGCGCCGGTGCGCGGCGTCCACGTCGACGCTCTCCGTGGTCGTGCCCCCCTGCGTGGAGTAGACCATCTTCTGGTCCTTCGCGCCCATCTGCTGGTGGACCAGGGCCCGGCTTCCTCGCCGCAGCCCCTCCTTCCAGACCAGGAAGGTGTCGGGGGAGACCTTCCCCTGGACGACCAGCTCGCCGAGGCCGTAGGAGGAGCTGATGTAGATCACGTTCCGGTTGCCGGACTCGGGGTCCAGCGTGAACATCACGCCGGAGGTGGCCAGGTCGGACCGCACCATCTTCATGACGATCACCGAGACGGCGCCCTCCAGCGGATCCATGTCCCGGCCGAGCTGGTAGCTGACGGCACGGGCGGTGAAGCCGCTGGCGGCGCACTTCCGCCACGCCTCCACGACCTCGTCCTCGCCCCGGATGTTGAGGAACGACTCGTACTGGCCGGCGAAGGAGGCCAGGGTGGAGTCCTCCCGGGTGGCCGAGGAACGCACGGCCGTGTCGACCTGGCGCCCGTACTCGTCGCAGAGGGCCTGGTACCCTTGCTGCACCGCCGACCGGACGGCCGGCGGGATGGGCGTGGCGAGCACGAGGGCGCGGGCGAGGCCGGCCCGGCCGTGCATCTCGAGGTCGTCCTCGTCCGACGCCCCCCGGAAGATCTCGCGCAGCGCCCCGCCGAGGGTGTCCTCGGCCACGGCCCGTCGGAACAGCTCCTCCTGCTCGGGCTCGGGCTCGATCCCGTCCCAGGCGGCGTCGGGGACTTCGGCCTCCAGGAACTCGCGGTACGCCCGGGAGGAGGCCACGAACCCGTCCGGGATCCGGACCCCCTCGCCGGTCAGCTCCCGGTACATCTCGCCCAGCGACGCGCCCTTCCCTCCCACCAGGTCCACGTCGTCGCCCGAGATGTCGCGGAACCAGAGAACGTGCGGCGCGGACATGTGAGATCCTCCCGAGACGGCCCCGACCGGGTCGGGGCGTCCTCACCTGGGTCGTCGAGATCGCGGGCGGGGACGCACGACACGCCGGTGAGCGGCCCTGCCCGACGCGCGCCGCCCGCGCCGGGCGGGGACCGTGGCCCGACGCGGGGGGGCGCGATCGCGGGCCGTAATTATATAGGATCCTCGGAGCCGCCGGGCGACCGCGGCCGGCCGGGGCACGCCGTCCCTCGGGGCGCGGAGCCGGAGGGGGAGCCCCCCCCGGTCCGGCGGTCAGATCGTGTCCCGCTCCAGGATCCGGGAGAACTCGTCGGCGGGGAGCGCCGGGGAGAAGAGGAATCCCTGGCCGAACTCGCACCCGAGCTCCCGGAGGCGCGCCAGCTCCTCCTCGGTCTCGATGCCCTCGGCCACCGCCGAGATCCCGAGCGCCTCGGCCAGGGCGAGCGTCGCCTCGACGATGGCCGCGTGCCGCTGGCTGTCGGTCATGCGGCTCACGAAGCTCCGGTCGACCTTCAGGCTGTCCATCTCGAGCTCGGTGAGCCGGTTCAGCGTGGCGTACTCCGTGCCGAAGTCGTCCACCGACAGCCGGACGCCGAGCTCCTGGAGCCCCGTCATGACGCCGGTCCGGCCCATCGCCGCGCTCTCGGTCACCTCGTAGGTCAGCTCCTCCGGGTCGAGCGACCCGACCTCGAGAAGGGCCTTCACCGACTCGACCAGCTCCGGGTCCTGGAGCTGCCGGGCCGAGAGGTTCAGGTGGAGGCGGAAGCCCTCCGGCGTCCGCCCCTCCTCCCGCCACCGCGCGAAGTCCCACAGCGCCCGCCGCGCCAGCCGGTGGCCGAGCTCCACGATGAGCCCGGTCTCCTCGGCGAGGGGGATGAAGGCCCCGGGGGGAACGGGCTCGTCGCCGTCCGGCTCCCACCGGGCCAGCATCTCGGCGCCGACCAGGCGCCGATCCTCCAGCGCGACGATCGGCTGGTAGTACGGCACGAACTCGTCGTTCTCGAGGCCCCTTCGCAGCCGCATCTCCTCCCGCAGCCGCGTCGGCTCGGCGGCGCGGACGTCGGCGTCGTAGACCCGCCACCGCGACCCGGGCTCGTCCTTCGCGGCGTACATGGCCAGCTCGGCCCTGCGCAGGAGCTCGTCCGGCTCCGGGGCCCCGGCCCCGTCGGCCTCCCCCTCCCTCTCCGCGCCCCCGTCCCAGACGGCGATCCCGCAGCTCGCCTCCATCCGGACCTCCTGCTCCCCCGTCGCCACGGGGGACCGGAGGACCCCGAGAAGCTCCTCCGCCACCTCGGTGATCCCGCTCTCGCCGCCCGGCGCCTCCAGGATCACGCCGAACTCGTCCCCCCCGATCCGCGCGACGGTGTCCTGCTCGCCGAGAGCCCCGGTCAGGCGCCCGGCGAGCCGTCGAAGCGCCTCGTCGCCCGCGCCGTGGCCCAGGGCGTCGTTGACGCGTCGGAAGCCGTCGAGATCCAGCACGAGCACCGCGATCCTCTCCCCGTAGCGCCGCGCCCGCACGAGGGTCCTCCGCAGCCGGTCGGAGAAGAGCCCCCGGTTGGGGAGCTCGGTGAGGGGGTCGTGGAGCGCACGGCGCTCGAGCTCGCGCTCCACCTCCTTCAGGCGGGTGACGTCCTGGACGGCGGCGA
>CAYZLN010000054.1:0-3724 GCA_964479295.1 uncultured Gemmatimonadota bacterium | reverse complement strand
GCTCCCGCAGCTCCTCCATCGTCCGCCGGCGGTCCTCGGGCTCCTCGTAGAAGGCCCCTCCGGCGACCTCGGCGTTCTCGGGCCCGTCGTAGCCGAACATCTCGGCGAAGGCCCGGTTGCACTCGATCACGCCCCCGCCGGGCTCGGGGCTCGACCGGTACACGCCCACCAGGCTCTGCTCGAAGAGCCGGCGGTAGCGCTGCGCCGAGAGCGCGAGCTCCCGCTCGACCCGCTTCCGGCCCGAGATGTCCACCGCCGTGCCCACCAGGGCTTCGGGCTCCGGACCCTCCGGATCCTCGAGCCAGACCGCGTCGACCAGGCACCAGCGGGTGCCCCCGTCCGGCCGGCGGAGCTCCAGCTCCCGGTTGTGCACCGCCCGATGCTCGCGCAGGTCCTCGAGCAGCCGCTCCCGGGCCCCGGACTCGACCCAGCAGTCCCGGAGGGGGTCCCCCTCGACCTCGTCGGCCGTCTCGAAACCGGCCATCTGCGCGAAGGCCCGGTTCGCGGCCAGGATCCGTCCGTCCGGGGCGGCCCGGAAGACGGCCGCCACGTTCTCCTCGAAGAGGACGCGGTACCGGCGGCCGATCGCCCGCTTCGCCTCCTCCGGGTCCCCCGTCTGCGACAGGTCGCGGATCGCGCCGACGAAGAGCCGCTCCCCCCGGTGGTGGAGCTCGCTGAAGGAGATCCTGAGGGGGAGCTCGCCCCCGTCCCGGTGTCGACCGGGGAGCTCCACGTCCATCCACGGGGTGGTGCGCTCGCCCGTGTCGAGGTAGCTGCGGACCGCCGACCGGTGGCGCTCCGCGTGGCTCTCCGGCATGAGCCGGGTCAGGTCCTCGCCCACCAGCTCGTCCCGGCCGTAGCCGAAGATCCGGGTCATGGCCGGGTTGGCGTAGCGGATCCGGCTCTCGCGGTCGACGACCACGACCCCTTCCACGAGGTCGTCGGTGACGGCCAGCGGGAGCGCCATCGCTACGTCCCGTGAGGACGAGAGGTCGGGCTGGGGTTCGGCCACGGCTGCTCCTCGTCGACGCTCGTCTCCGGCGGGTTCCGGCCGGCGACCGGCCTCCGTCGCACCGGGAAGCTGCGTACGATATATTTTATATTAATGTAAACATTGGCAGAACAAAGGGCTAGAACTGTGGAAGAACGACTGCGCGCCGTCCGCGAGAGCGCCGGGATGAGCCTCCGGGAGTTCGCCGCCTTCCTCACGGACGAAGCCGACTACGAGATCAGCCACGCCGCGGTGCGGGAGTACGAGCGCGGCCGCTCGGTCCCCGCGGCCTACCTCGGGGCGCTCTCGGAGGCCCTGGGCGTCGACGTCGGGTGGGTGGTGACCGGACGCGGGCCCGGGCGGCGGCGCCTCCGATCGCTCGAGCTCGAGCGGGGCCTGCGGGAGCTGAGCGATCGGGCCGAGGAGCTGGCCCGGAAGGCGGACGTCTCCCCGGGCCCGGACGAGCGGCTCGAGCGCACCGCGGAGGCGTGGCGGCGGTTCGTCCGCCGGGAGCCCGCGGGAGGCGGGGTGGCCGAGTTCGTGGTCCGGTCGTGGGAGCGCTCGGCGGAGGCGGGCGTCGATCCGGAGGCCGACCCGCCCCCCTTCCGGCGCGTCGACGATCCCGAGCTCGAGGAGCGGCGCCGCGTCCGCTCCGATCTGGTCCGGGCCTCTGGGCCGCACCTGCGGCGGCTCGCGGCGTCGATGGCCCGTCGGCCGGTGGCCGCCTACGTCGCCGACGCGGACGGCGTCGTCCTGTCGGCGGTCGGCCGCCCCGAGGCGGTGCTCGACCGGTGGCGGCTCCGTCCCGGCTTCGACTGGTCGGAGGCGCAGATGGGGACCAACGGGGCGGGCACCGCCCTGGCCACCGGCCGCCCCGTCGCGGTGATCGGGCCCGAGCACTTCGGCGAGGCCTTCCACGAGGTCGCGTGCACCGCCGCCCCCGTCCGTGGCCCCGACGGCGAGATCGTCGGCGCCGTCGACGTGAGCACCGATCTGGCGGGGGGCGGGCCCGAGCGCCTCGTCGTCGTGAGCTACGTGGCCGCGGCGGTCGAGCGGGGGCTGGCCGGGGACGCGGGCGGCTGATCCGGGCGCGGCGGCACGGGGAGGGCGGCGGCTGCGCAACCGCGGAGGAGGCCGGATGCGGGAGGGGTTGAGCCCGCGTCCGGGCGGTCGCTCGATGCGATTCAGCCTTCCAGGGCCGCGCGGAGGAGGAGGGCCCGGACCTCCCCGGGGGTCCGGCCGCGGACCTCGAGGCGCTTGTCCGGCGAGCTCTCGCCGGAGAGGATCGAGAGGTGCCGGCGGGAGCAGCGGAGGACGGACGCCAGGTACTCCAGCAGGCGCGCGTTCGCCCGTCCGTCCCGGGGCGGCGCGTCGACGGCGATCTTCACCCGCTCGCCGTACGGGCCGAGGATCCCCGTCCGGCGCGCTCCGGTCTTGATCCGGCAACCGAAGACGGAGCCGGCGCCGCTCTCGTCCACCCGGACGTCGTCCCAATCCATGCCTTGGCCTCCCCTCAGAGGCGGCTCCATCGTCCGGGACGCTGGCGCCGGATCCATGGAGTCGCCGGGGTTTGTCGGGGCAGACCGATGTACATATCGTACATTCGCGTATCTGTGTTCACACACTCGACGCTCCCCCGTTCGTCCCCGGCCCGAGGAGGGTCACGATGAGCGAGCCCGAGGATCTCGACGCCCGTCTGGAGACGCTCGAGCGCCGCAACCGGTGGCTCCTGGTGCTGACCTGCGTGCTCGCCGTCGGCGCGGTGACCGTCGCCGCCCGATCGATCGGGACGCAGGACGTGGTGCGGACTCGGGGCCTGGTCGTCGTCGACGACCGCGGGGACGAGCGCGTCGTCGTGGGGGCGCCCATGGGCGAGGCCTCCGACGACCCCAAGCTGAAAGATGCCGTCGGTCTGGCCGTGAAGGACACCGCCGGGCGCCTCAACGTCGCGGTGGGGGCGAAGACCCCCGCGGTCCTCCCCGGCGGCGAAGTGATAGAGCGGAACACGTCGGGGGCCGGCGTGACGGTGTACGACCCGCGAACGGGCGGGGAGAGAGGAGGGTTCAGCGCCATGGCCGACGGACGGGTCATATTCTGTCTGGACTACGCGGCAGAACCCAAGGAGGCGGCCTGCGTGACCGTCGCCCCCGAGGACCGGCACGCGGCGTTCCACCTCAACGGGACGCCGGGCGAGGACGCCTACGACCGGGCGTCGATGGTCGTGGGAGCGGACGGAGCGGGGGTCGTCAAGATCTTCGGCACCGGCGAGCACGAGGGCGGGGTCAGGATCGAGACCCGCGAGGGCCGGCTGCCGAGCCTGATGGTCTACGACTCGGCGGGGAACGTCGCCCGAGATCTGATCCGGCGAGACTGAAGCCTCCGACCGGGCACAGTCGTCGCCAGCGAGGCCGCGCGGCCGGCCGCCGAGCCGCCGGGGAAAGAGTGCCGGGGGCGGGAGTCGAACCCGCAAGGGCTTTACGCCCGGGGGATTTTAAGTCCCCTGCGTCTGCCAGTTCCGCCACCCCGGCGCGGGGGACGATCTGCTCGCGTCGCCACGATCCCGAAGAGAGCCGTCCCCGGGGGGACCCATGGCCGCGGCCGCGATCGCCGTGCCGGCCTATCCCTCCCCGTCCAGCCCGTCCCACTGCACGACCGAGTCCGGGCCGCCCTCCTCCTCGACGATCCGCCGGGCCCGGTGATCCTCGGGCAGGTCGTCGAAGTCGTCGAGATGGT
>CAYZLN010000053.1:0-10100 GCA_964479295.1 uncultured Gemmatimonadota bacterium | reverse complement strand
CCGGGCCCCGCCGGCCGGCACGTCGCGCCGGCTACAGCTTCGGCGTCTGCACGCCCTGCTGCTTCTGGTACTTCCCCTTCCGGTCGGCGTAGCTGATCTCGCAGGGCTCGTCGGCCTGGAAGAAGAGCACCTGCGCGATGCCCTCCTCGGCGTAGACCTTCGCGGGCAGCGGCGTCGTGTTGCTGATCTCCAGCGTCACGTAGCCCTCCCACTCGGGCTCGAAGGGCGTCACGTTGGTGATGATCCCGCAGCGCGCGTAGGTCGACTTGCCCACGGTGATCGTCATCACGTCCCGGGGGATCCGGAAGTACTCCACCGACCGGGCCAGCGCGAAGGAGTTGGGCGGGATGATGCACGCCTCGCCCCGGTGCTCCACGAAGGAGCGCTCGTCGAACGCCTTCGGGTCGACGACGTTGGCCAGGGCGTTGTGGAAGATCCGGAACTCGTCGGCCACCCGCATGTCGTAGCCGTAGCTGCTCAGGCCGTAGGAGATCACGCCGTCGCTGACCTGGTCGCCCTCGAACGGCTCGATCATCCCGTGCTCGCTGGCCATCTCCCGGATCCAGCGGTCGCTCTTGATCGCCATGGCTCCCCTCGGGGTGGTGGCTCGCGCTCGCACTCTCGTCGCCGTGGGGCCCGGCCAGGCCCGCCGCCGGGCCGGCCGGACCCGCGTCCGGCCGGTCAGCCGGCCAGATCCGCCCGGTCCGCCACCCGCCGGACGGCGTCCGCGGCCAGGCCCGGCCGCTCGACCGGCAGCATGTGGCCGGCGTCCCCGGCCAGGGCGAAGCCGGCGCCCAGCCGCCCGGCCCACCGGCGCGCCTCCAGGGGGCGGATCCTGCGGTCCCGGGCGCCGGTCACGACACGCGACGGCGGCGGCACGGCGGGAAGGTGTGCCGAGAGGTCGGCGGGACGCCAGTCCGCGAGCACCCGGAGCAGGGCGCGCGCCCGCCGGAGGTCCGACCAGGGCGCGGCCCAGCGGCGCACGGCCCCGGCGTCGACCCGCGCCGGATCGCCGAAGGCCCGGTGCTCGAGCACCCATCGGGTGAGCGGTCGCCGGGCCGGACGCAGCGCCCGGGCCACGGCGCGCCGTACGGGCGGGAGGCGAAGCGCCTCCAGCGCCAGGGGGCGGCGGGTCCACGGGGTCACCGGCGACAGCAGGGCCAGCCCGGCCGGACGGGGCACCCGTCCCGCCCCGGCCCCCGCGGCCAGCGCGACGGCCACCGCGGCCCCCTGGGAGTGGCCCGCCACCAGGTACCCGCGCCCCGGCAGGCCGGCGGCCAGCGCGGCGGCCCGGGCGGCCTCCCGCTCCAGCCGGTACGAGACGTCGGGGCGGGCGTCGGAGGCGCCCCGGCCCAGCAGGTCGGGGACGTGAAGCGTGAAGGTGTCGTCGAGGCGGTCCGCGACGCGCCGCCACACCGCGCCGTGGGCGCTCACGCCGTGGAGGCAGAGCAGGGGAGGGCCCCGGCCCAGGACCCGAACCCGGACCCGGCCGTCCGGGACGGCGACCCGCCGGTCGCCGCCGCGGCGGCTGCCCGCGTCGCCCCCGGCCGACGTCGGGTCCGTCACGGGCCCGGAGCCCGCCGTCCGACCGGGCTCGCGCCGCCTCCCGGCCCCTGCTTGATCGGACCGGTCGGCCGGCCTATACTGGCGGACGAACGGAAAGTGAACGATTTCACAAGACCCGCCAGCGGGCCGAGAGGGCACGGAGTCGGACGATGACGGCGTCGTATCTGGGCATCGTGATCCTCGGCGTCGCGGCCGTGGCGAACGCGGCCCTCCTGCTGGGGCTCTCCCATCTGCTCAGCACGGACAGGCCCACGGCCGCCAAGCGGAGCCCGTACGAGTCCGGGATGATCCCCCTGGGCGACACGCGGCGGCGGTTCTCGGTCCAGTTCTACATCGTGGCGATCCTCTTCATCGTCTTCGACATCGAGACCGTCTTCTTCTTCCCGTGGGCCGTCGTCTACCGCGACCTCGGCCTCTTCGGGCTGATGGAGATGCTCGTCTTCATCGTGATCCTGCTGGCGGGCCTGGCCTACGCCTGGAAGAAGGGGGCGCTCCAGTGGGACTGACCCCCCCGGCACGGACCGGGAGCGGCCTCGAGGGTACGACGACGTGCGCCCGCGGTGGCGCGGCGCCGGCCGGGGACGCCCCCCGTCCCGACGGATCGCACGGGCGCCGCCCGACGGCGACCCGGAACACGTGACGCCCGACAGAGCGCGACGATGGCCAAGCAGCTGAAGACCACCTCCGGCGACGACGGCCCCGCGGTGGACACCGGGGTGCCGCGCAACTGGCTCACCACGAAGCTCGACTACGTGGTCAACTGGGCCCGGCGGAACTCCCTGTGGCCGATGCCGTTCGGGACGGCGTGCTGCGCCATCGAGATGATGGCTTCGGCGGGCTCGAAGTACGACATCGCCCGCTACGGCATGGAGCGGATGTCCTTCAGCCCCCGCCAGGCCGACCTGATGATCGTGGCGGGCCGCGTGAGCTACAAGCTGGCGCCCGTGCTCCGGAAGGTCTGGGACCAGATGCCCCAGCCCAAGTGGTGCGTCTCCATGGGCGCGTGCGCCAGCTCCGGGGGCATGTTCGACAACTACACCATCGTCCAGGGGATCGACACGGTGATCCCCGTCGACGTCTACGTGCCGGGCTGCCCGCCCCGCCCGGAGGGGCTCATCTACGGCCTCCTCATGGTCCAGGAGAAGATCAAGGGCGAGAGCGTGGCCGATCCGGCGGCCCGCGAGGAGGCCTCGGCGGCCGTCGGCCGCCCCAACCTCCCGCCGGAGGCCGTGGAGCTGGTGGCCCAGCCCTTCGGGAACTCGACCATGCAGAACCGGGTCAGCGGCCTCGAGTCCACCGCCGCGGTGGACCGCCCCGGCGACCGTCGCGAGCGCCTCATGGAGCACAGCGACTGATGCCCGCCACGCTCGAGGGGGTCGCCGGCTCGGACTTCGTCCGGGCGGCGCCCCGCACGGACAGCGAGGTCGACGAGCACCCCTCCGTCGTCGCCCTCCGCGAGGCGTTCCCCGAGGCGGTCGAGGACGCGCGCTACGACGCCGTGCGCACCCCTGTCGTCGTCGCCGACCGGGACGCCGCCCTCGAGGTCCTCCGCTTCCTGCGGGACGACGGGGAGCAGTCCTACGAGGTGCTCCTGGACGTCACGGGCGTCGACCTGGGCGGCGGCCGGCCGATCCGGGTCTGGTACCAGCTCTGGTCGCACTCCCGGGGGCGGATGCTGCGGGTCGTGTTCCGGCTCCCCCGGGAGGAGCTCGAGCTCCCGAGCGTGACGTCGCTCTGGAAGGGGGCCGAGTGGCTGGAGCGCGAGGTCTACGACATGTTCGGGGTCACCTTCCGCGGCCATCCCGACCTGCGGCGCATCCTGATGCCCGAGAACTACGAGGAGGGCTTCCCCCTCCGGAAGGACTTCCCGCTGCGCGGCCGGTTCTCCCGCTCCGAGCAGACCCGCCGGGCCCTGAGCCGCGACCTGCAGGACACCTACGCCCGCGAGGAGCTCGAGGCCGCCGGCCGCCTGCCCGGCGCCGGCGAGGAGATGGAGGAGGTCCCGGCGGAGGCGGGGCCGGAGGAGATCGGCGACCTGGCCTCGGGCCTCGAGAGCGACTCCATGCTCATCAACATCGGCCCCCAGCACCCCGCCACCCACGGCGTGCTGCGCCTGGTGCTCCAGCTCGACGGCGAGCGGGTGGAGCAGTGCAGGCCGCACATCGGCTACCTCCACACCGGGTTCGAGAAGACCTGCGAGTACCGCGAGTGGAACCAGGTGGTGCCGTACACCGACCGGATGGACTACCTGGCGCCGATGATCTACAACAACGCCTACGCGGGGGCCGTGGAGAGCCTGCTCGACATCGAGATCACCCCCCGATGCCGGGTGCTCAGGGTGATCCTCAACGAGCTGAACCGGATCCTGGGCCACCTGCTCTGGCTGGGGACCACGGCCCTCGACCTCGGGGCCTTCTCGGTCTTCCTCTACACCTTCCAGGAGCGGGAGCGCATCTACAACCTGCACGAGGCCTACTGCGGGGCCCGCCTGACGACCTCCGTGAGCCGGGTGGGCGGGATGATGGCCGACCTGCCGCCGGGGTGGCTCGACGGGCTGGCGGAGTTCGTGGAGAGCTTCCCCGAGACCGTCGACGAGGTCGAGGACCTGCTGACGAACAACTCCATCTGGCTGGCCCGGACGGAGGACGTCGGGACGATGAGCGCCGAGGACGCGGTGAGCTACGGCCTGACGGGCCCGAACCTGCGGGCCAGCGGCGTGCCCTACGACGTGCGCAAGGCCCGGCCGTACCTGAACTACGACGAGTACGACTTCGACGTCCCGGTGGGCGCCCACGGCGACTGCTACGACCGCTACATGGTGCGCATCGAGGAGATGCGCCAGAGCGTGCACATCCTGGAGCAGGCGATGGAGCGGCTGCCGGACGGCCCGATCAACGTCGACGACCCCCGGGTGATCCTCCCCCCCAAGCACGAGGCCATGGGGTCCATCGACTCCATGATCTCCCACTTCAAGCTCGTCATGGAGGGGCTGAAGGTGCCGCGGGGGGAGGTCTGGTACTCGGTGGAGAGCTCGAAGGGCGAGCTCGGGATCGGCCTGGTCTCGGACGGCGGCGAGAAGCCCGTCCGCTGCCGCTTCCGGGCGCCGTCCTTCGTCAACCTCAGCGCCCTGCCGGAGATGGTCCGGGACGAGCTCGTGGCCGACGTGATCGCCGTGAACGCCAGCCTCGACATCGTGCTGGGCGAGATCGACCGATGAGCCGCTCCCTCGACGTGCACCCGGCTACGGCCGGCTCGCAGCCCTACATGCGGGCGGACCGACAGGGCCCGGACAGCTCCGACGAGCCCCTCTTCGAGTCCGAGGAGGGCCGGCGGCGCCTGGAGGCGGCCCTGAGCCGCTACCCGACGAAGCGGGCGGCGCTGCTTCCGATGCTCAACTACGCGCAGGAGCGGAACGGGTGGATCTCGGGCCGGGCGATGCGGGAGATCGCCGACGCGCTGGACCTCACCCCGGCGTACGTCCACTCGGTCGTCACCTTCTACACCATGTACGCCCGGCGGCCCCTGGGCCGGTACCTGATCCAGGTGTGCACGAACATCTCCTGCCACCTCTGCGGGGGCGACGAGGTGCTGCAGCGCTTCCTGGAGGAGGCGGGCGTCCGCCTCGGCGAGACCTCCGACGACGGGCTCTTCACCGTCATGGAGGTGGAGTGCCTGGGCGCCTGCGGCTTCGCCACCGCGGTGCAGGTCAACGACCGGTACCTGGAGGACGTCACGCCGGAGAAGGTGCCGGGCATCCTCGAGGAGCTGCGGGGGGGCGCTCCCCAGGACGGCGAGGGGGACTGGCCCGTCGACCCGGCCGGCGGGGCCGCGGCGGACGACGGCGTCGGGGCCACCGGCGGGGAAGGGGGACGCCCGTGAGCTGGCCCCACCGCCACGACCGGGAGACCACGACGCTCCTCTCCGAGCACCACGGCGAGGAGGAGGCCCGGACCCTCGAGGGGTGGGTCGAGCGCGGCGGCTACGAGGCGCTGCGCGAGGCCGTGGAGATGGACCCCGCCGAGATCACGGCCCGCGTGAAGGACTCGGGGCTGCGGGGCCGGGGGGGCGCCGGGTTCCCCACCGGGGTGAAGTGGACCTTCATGCCCGAGGAGAGCGACGAGCCCCACTACCTGGCCTGCAACGCCGACGAGAGCGAGCCCGGCGCGTTCAAGGACCGGGAGATCATGCGGTGGACCCCCCATCTGCTGCTGGAGGGCTGTCTCATCGCCGCCCGCGCGATCCGCGCCGAGCACGTCTACGTCTACGTCCGGGGCGAGTTCTTCCCGGTGATCGAGCACCTCAACCGGGCCGTCACCGAGGCGTACGAGGAGGGCTTCGTCGGAGACGACGTCATGGGCAGCGGCTGGGGCTGCGACGTCACGGTGCACGTGGGCGCCGGCGCCTACATCGCCGGCGAGGAGACCGGGATGCTCGCCTCGCTCGAGGGGCGCCGCGCGGAGCCGCGGGTCAAGCCCCCGTTCCCGGCCCAGTCCGGGGCCTTCGGGAGCCCCACCACCGTGAACAACGTCGAGACCCTGGCCAGCGTGCCGGGGATCGTCCTCAACGGCCCGGACTGGTACCGCCAGTGGGGGAGCGAGGAGAGCCCGGGCACGAAGCTCTGGTGCTGCTCGGGCCACCTGGAGCGGCCGGGCAACTACGAGCTGGAGCTGGGGATGCCCATGAAGGACATCGTCTACGACGTCTGCGGGGGTCCCCCCGAGGGGCGGGACGTCAGGGCGGTGATCCCCGGGGGCTCCTCGACGGCGATGCTGTCGGGCGACGAGCTCGACGTCCGCACGACGTACGAGGCCCTGCAGGAGGCGGGCAGCGCGCTGGGCACGGCCTCCCCCATCGTCATGGACGAGTCGACCTGTCTGTTGAGGGCCATGCGCCGCATCGCCCACTTTTACGCCCACGAGTCGTGCGGGCAGTGCGTCCAGTGCCGGGAGGGGACGGCCTGGATCACGAAGATCCTCGAGCGGATCGAGGCCGGCGACGGCAAGATGGAGGACATCGACACCCTGTACGACCTCTGCGACCAGCTCACCGGCAAGACGATCTGCGTGCTGGCCGACAGCGTCGTCTTCCCCCTCCGATCGTCCCTCGACAAGTTCCGCGACGAATACGAGGCCCACATCCTCCGGGACGCCTGCACGGCGGCATGAGGAGGCGCGCCCCCCTGGCCGACGCGCGGCCCCCCGGAGCCGAGGAGCACCGGTACGATGGCTGACGCCGAGACCGAGCAGGACACCGTCACTCTGACCGTCGACGGCGTCGAGGTGACCGTCCCCGAGGGGACGACGGTCATCGAGGCCGCCGAGCGGGTGGGCGTGGTGGTCCCGCACTACTGCTACCACCCCGGCATCCCCACCCGGCCGGCCCAGTGCCGGATGTGCCTCGTCGAGGTGGAGGGGCAGGGCAAGCTGCAGCCGTCGTGCGTGCTCGACGCCCAGGACGGCATGGTCGTCCACACCGACAGCGACCGCGCCGAGCTCGCCCGCAAGTCGGTGATCGAGTTCCTGCTGCTGAACCACCCCCTGGACTGCCCGATCTGCGACGCGGCCGGGCAGTGCATGCTCCAGGACTACGCCTTCGAGACGGGGCAGCTCCAGAGCCGGCTCGACGAGGAGAAGCTCGTCATGGGCCGGGACAAGATCTCCGACGACATCATGTACTTCGCCGACCGGTGCATCATCTGCACCCGGTGCGTCCGGTTCATGCGGGAGGTGGCCGAGGACGACTCCCTGATCGTGGCCAACCGCGGCGACAAGGCCTACATCGACACCGCCCCGGACGAGGAGCTCGACCACCCGTTCCAGGGCAACATCGTCGACGTCTGCCCCGTGGGCGCCCTGGTCCACGAGGACTACCTCTTCAAGCCGAGGTTCTGGGACCTGGACGAATCGTCCGGGGTCTGCCCCGGGTGCCCCACGGGCTGCAACGTCAGCGTCGGCACCAAGGAGAACCAGATCGTCCGGCTGAAGCCCCGCCACAACCAGGAGGTCAACTCCTACTGGATGTGCGACTACGGCCGGAAGCACCTGGTCATGGGCAACCGGGGCGTCCGGACCGAGGTGCCGCTGCTCGAGCGGGACGGGGAGCTGGTCCCCGCCGACTGGGAGGCGGCCCTGGACGCCGTGGCCGACCGGCTCGCCGGCCGCGACGGCGGGGCCGGCGAGGCCGTGGTCTCGGCGGAGGCCTGCAACGAGAGCCTCTACTTCTTCCGCCGGCTGCTCCACCGGGCCGGGGTCGACGGAGGCTGCTACCGGGTGGAGACCGGCGAGACGGCCACGCTCTCCGGCTTCCCGAAGCTGAAGCTCCGGGAGGAGCGCGCCCCGAACCCGGTGGGGGCCGAGCTCTTCGGCTTCGGACGCGTCGAGGAGCTCCCCGACCCCGACGGCGGCCTCCTGGCCGTCCTCGAGGAGCCCCTCGAGGAGCAGGGCGAGGGCTACGGTCGGGGCGCCGACCTCTTCCTCTACCTCGGCAGCCGGCTCACGCCGGCGGCCCGGAACGCCGACGCGGTCCTCCCGATCACCTTCTTCGCCGAGATGGAGGGGACCTTCACGAACTTCGAGGGCCGGGTGCAGAGGTTCAGCCAGGCCCTCCGGCCGCCGGGCGTCGCCCGGCCGGCGTGGATGGTGCTGAGCCGGCTGCTGCAGCTCATGGGCGAGGGCGGGACGGCCCTGGAGGCCCCGGAGGCCTTCGGGCGAATGGCCGAGGGGACCCCCGCCATGGAGGGGATGACCTGGGCCGGGCTCGGCACGAAGGGGGAGACGATCCGCGAGGACGCCGCGGCGGCCGCCGGGGAAGGGGTCTGAGCCGTGGAGGCGGTCTCCGGCGCGTCCTTCGCCGTCGCCACGGCGGTGAAGACCGTGCTCTTCTTCACCCTGCTGCTGCTGCTCGTGGCGGGGCTGGTGCTCTTCGAGCGGAAGGTGGCCGGCTTCATCCAGGACCGCAGCGGCCCGAACCGGGTGGGGCCCTGGGGCCTGCTCCAGACGGCCGCCGACGGGCTGAAGTTCCTCCTGAAGGAGGAGACCGACCCGGCGGAGGCGCACCGGGTCTTCTTCCTGCTGGCGCCGGTCCTGACCCTGGTGCCGGCCACCGTGCTCTTCGCCGTCATCCCCTTCGCCGCGCCGCTGCCCACGGGCGCGGGGCTGGTGGAGGTGGTGGTGGCCGACCTCCCGGTGGGCTTCCTGTACGTGCTGGCGATCGCCTCGCTCGGGGTCTACGGCGTGGTGATGGCGGGGTGGTCGTCGGGCAGCAAGTACGCCTTCCTGGGGGGGCTGCGGGGGGCGGCGCAGATGATCAGCTACGAGGTGGGGCTCGCCCTCAGCCTGGTGCCCGTCGCCCTGCTGGCCGGCGACGTCCGGTTGCCGGAGATCGTCTCGGTCCAGCAGAGCCACGCCGGGGCGATGTCGTACGGCACCTGGTTCGTCGTGCCCCTCCTGCTCGGGTTCTTCTTCTTCTTCGTCACCGGCCTGGCCGAGGCGAACCGGCTCCCCTTCGACCTGCCGGAGGCCGAGGCCGAGCTCATCGCCGGGTACCACACCGAGTACTCGGCCATGAAGTTCGGGATGTTCTTCCTGGGGGAGTACGCCCACGTCCTCACGACGGCGGCGCTGGTCACCACCTTCTTCCTCGGCGGATGGGACATCCCCTTCTGGGAGGGGGACAACGTCCGCGTGCTGGAGGGCGGGACCGTCGTCGGCGACCCGGCCTGGTGGAAGACGCTGCTCACCTTCGGGGCCTTCACCGTCAAGACCGTCCTCGTCGTGACGGTGATCGTCTGGATCCGGTGGACGCTGCCCCGCTTCCGGTACGACCAGCTCATGGAGGTCGGTTGGAAGTTCGTCATCGAGGCGGTGACGGTCTACGTCCTGGTGATCGCCGCCGCGATCCTGGGCCTGGAGGCCCTGGGCCTCGAGCCGGGGCCCGTGTACTCTCTCCTCCTGCTCGCCCTGAACCTCGCGCTGGGCGGGGTGTTGTTCTTCGTCCTCGACCGGGGCTTCGTCTTCAAGGGCGCGTACCGCTCCCGCCGGCGCGAGCGTCTGCGGCGGGAGCGCGGGGACGACGACGAGCAGGAGGGCCCGCCGGCGTCGGCCCCGGCGCCCGCCGCGGCCGGCACCGCCCCGGAGGGCTGACGGACCCCCGCCCGGGGGGCCGCCGGGACCTCCCGCCCCGTCGGGGCGGGGGGCGACGACGGCGCCCCACACGACGAGCGACTCACCTCGAGACGCGGAGAGCGACGGTACCATGTCCGGAGACGTGAAAGTCATGAGCCGGCCCGGCGACGAGGGATCCTACGTGCGGGCCGCCCTCAAGGGGATGAGCGTCACCTTCCGGCACCTGGTGGACCCCCACAAGGTGACGCAGCAGTACCCCGAGGAGGAGTGGGAGCTGGCCCCCCGGATGCGGGGCACCCACAGGATGGCGACCCACGAGGACGGCCGCGCCAAGTGCGTGGGCTGCGGCCTGTGCCCCACGGTCTGCCCGGTGAACTGCATCAAGCTGGTCCCGGCGGAGGACGAGAACGG
>CAYZLN010000052.1:0-10121 GCA_964479295.1 uncultured Gemmatimonadota bacterium | reverse complement strand
GGGCGAGGGGTCCCCGTCGGGCTCCAGCGTCGCCTCGACCCCCACGGCGCCTCCCTCGGCGCGGACGGCGCACTCGGCCAGGGCCACGGCCAGCCCGCCGTCGGAGACGTCGTGGGCCGAGAGCAGGAGGCCCTCCCCGGCCGCCTCCACGAGCAGCTCCACCAGGCTCCGCGCCTCCTCCAGGTCCAGGGCCGGAGGCCGCCCCGCCACGGTGTCCCGGCAGACGGCCAGGAACTCCGAGCCGCCCAGCTCGTCGCGGGTGGTCCCGGCCAGGAGCACCGCGGCGCCCGGCTCCGTGAAGGCGGCGGGCATCCGGCGGTCCAGGTCGTCCAGCACGCCGATCATCCCGACCACCGGCGTCGGCCGGACGGGGCCCTCCCGCGTCTCGTTGTAGAGGGAGACGTTCCCCCCGGTGACCGGCGTGTCCAGGGCCCGGCACGCCTCGCCCAGCCCGGCCACCGCCTCCTCGAGTTGATGATAAACGGCCGCCCCCTCCGGGTTGCCGAAGTTGAGGCAGTTCGTGACGGCGAGGGGGCGCGCCCCGCAGCACGCCAGGTTGCGGGCCGCCTCGGCCACCGCGATGGCGGCGCCCCGCCGCGGCTCCAGGTACACGTACCGGCCGTTCCCGTCGACGGCGGCGGCCACGCCCCGGCCCGTGTCCTCCAGCCGGAGGACCGCGGCGTCCCCTCCCGGCCCGGCCACCGTGTTCGTGCCGACCGTGGTGTCGTACTGCTCCCAGATCCACCGCTTCGAGGCCACCGACGGGGCGTCGAGCAGCTCGAGGAGCGCCTTGCCGGCCGCGTCGTCGCTCCCGACCCCGAGGCCCGAGACGTCGCGGCCGCGCCGCCGCCGCACCTCGTCGTCCTCCACCCCGTCGAAGACGCGGACCGGCGGGTCGTCGACCAGGGGCCCCAGCGGGATCTCGGCCACCGTCTCGCCGCCGTCCAGCACCCGGAAGAGGCCGTCGTCGGTGACCCGGCCGATCTCGGCCGCCCGGAGCTGCCAGCGGTCCAGCACCTCCCGGACCTCCTCCTCCCGTCCCGGGCGGGCCACCACGAGCATCCGCTCCTGCGACTCGGAGAGGAGGATCTCGTACGGCGTCATCCCCTCCTCGCGGACGGGCACGCGGGCCGTGTCGATCTCGATCCCCGTGCCGCTGCGCGACGCCATCTCGGTGGCGCTGGAGGTGAGGCCGGCCGCGCCCATGTCCTGCACGCCCACCACCAGGTCCCGGCCCACCAGCTCGAGGGTGGCCTCCAGGAGGAGCTTCTCGGTGAAGGGGTCCCCGACCTGGACCTGCGGCCGGCTCTCGGCGGTCTCCTCGGAGAGCTCCTCCGAGGCGAAGGTCGCCCCGTGGATCCCGTCCCGGCCGGTCCGGGCGCCCACGGCCATGACCGGGTTCCCGACCCCGTCGGCCCGGGCCCGCGTGAGGTCGTCGAGCCGGACCAGGCCCACGCACATTGCGTTCACCAGCGGGTTGTGCTCGTAGCCCGGGTCGAAGACGGCCTCCCCCCCGACGGTCGGGATCCCGACGCAGTTGCCGTAGTCGCCGATCCCGCGGACGACGCCGTCCAGGAGGTACCGCGAGCGGGCGGACCCGAGGTCGCCGAACCGCAGGCTGTCCAGCACCGCCACCGGCCGGGCGCCCATCGTGAAGACGTCGCGGAGGATCCCGCCGACCCCGGTGGCCGCGCCCTGGTAGGGCTCCACCGCCGAGGGGTGGTTGTGGGACTCGATCTTGAAGGCGACGCCCCACCCGCCGCCGACGTCGACGACCCCGGCGTTCTCGCCGGGGCCCTGGACCACCTGCTCCCCCTCCGTGGGCAGCGTCTCCAGCAGCGGCCGGGAGGTCTTGTAGCTGCAGTGCTCCGACCACATGGAGCTGAAGACGCCGAGCTCGGCGTGGGTGGGGGTCCGGCCGAGCACCTCGAGGACGCGCTCCCACTCGTCGTCGGTGAGCCCCAGCTCCCGGGCGAGGTCGGCGTCCACCTCGGGGGCCTCGGGCCGGGCGTCGGCCGGCGCCGCGGCCGGGTCGGTCACGGCCGGCCTCCCGCGGCCCGGGCGGGCCGGACGGCCGGCGACCGGAAGAGCCCGAGCCCGTCGGTGGAGCCCAGCATCTCGTGGATCGCCCGGTCGGGGTGGGGCATGACGCCGACCACGTTCCGGCCCTCGTCGCAGACCCCGGCGATGTTCCGGGTCGACCCGTTCGGGTTGGCTTCGTCCGTGGCCCGCCCCTCGCCGTCGACGTAGCGGAACACCACCCGGCCCTCGGCCTCCAGCTCGTCCAGCGTCTCCTCCCCGGCCACGTACTGGCCCTCGCCGTGGGAGAGGGGCACGCGGAGCACCTCCCCCTGCGCGTACGCCCGGGTGAAGGGCGTGTCGGTGCGCTCCACGCGGAGCCGGCAGTCGTGGGACCGGAACCGGAGGCCCCGGTTCCGGATGAGCGTCCCGGGCAGCAGCCCGGCCTCGCAGAGGACCTGGAAGCCGTTGCAGATCCCGACCACCGGGCCGCCGCCGCGGGCGAAGTCGGCCACCTCCCGCATCACCGGGCTGAAGCGGGCGATCGCCCCGGCGCGGAGGTAGTCGCCGTACGCGAACCCGCCCGGGAGGATCACGGCGTCGACCCCCTGCAGGTCGCGGTCCTCGTGCCAGAGGAAGACCGCCTCCTCCCCGACGGCCTCGACGGCCCGCCGGCAGTCCCGCTCGCAGTTGGTGCCGGGGAACCGGACGATGCCGAACCTCACGGGCCGTCCCCCCGGTCGGAGCCCCCGGTCGGCGAGCCCGGGCCCTCGTCCCCGCCGCCTCCGCCGTCGGGCCGGATCCGCACGTCGTAGTCCTCGGTGATCGGGTTGGCGATGAGCTCCTCGCACATCTCGCGGACCTCCCGCCGGGCCGCGTCGGCGTCGTCGGCCTCCAGGCGGAGACGCACCAGGCGGCCCGCCCGAACCCGGCGGACGCCCTCGTGGCCGAGCCGCTCCAGGGCCCCGGCGATCGTCTCCCCCTCGGGGTCGAGGAGGCCCTTCCGGGGCGTGATCCGGATCTCGGCGTCGAAGTCGGGGACGGGGGCCTCCTCCGTCAGAAGTCGGGCAGCTCGCGGCCCGTGAGGCGACGGTACGCCTCGCGGTACCGGCGCGTCGTCGCCTCGATCACCTCGGGGGGCAGGGACGGGGCCGGGGGCTGGCGGTCCCACTCGCCGGCGTCGACGAGGCGGTCGAGGTGGTCGCGCACCGGCTGCTTGTCGAGGGACGGCTGCGTGCCCCCCGGCTCGTGCTCGTCGGCCGGCCAGAGCCGGGAGGAGTCCGGGGTGAGGACCTCGTCGATGAGGGCGATCTCGCCGGTGACGAGGTTCGTGCCGAACTCGAACTTCGTGTCGGCCAGGATCACGCCGCGGCCGCCGGCGATCCGCCGGGCCTCCCGGAACAGGTCCAGGCTGTTCTCCCGGAGGACGTCGGCCGTCTTGAGTCCGACGATCTCCTTCATCTCCTCGAAGGTGATGTTCACGTCGTGCCCCTCCTCCGCCTTGGTGGCGGGGGTGAAGCGGGGCTCGGGCAGCTCGGAGCCCTCCCGGAGGCCCTCGGGGACGTCCTCGCCGGCCAGCGTGCCGCTCTCCCGGTACTCGCTCCAGCCGGAGCCCGCCAGGTTCCCCCGCACCACGCACTCCACCGGGAACGGCTCGGCCCGCTCCACCAGCATGCCCCGGCCGGCCCACCGGTCGCGGGTCTCCTCCAGCTCCGGCCGGCGCTCGATCATCTCGTCCGGGTCCGCGCTGATGCAGTGGTGGCGGACCCGGTCGCCCAGCTCGCGGAACCAGAAGGCGGAGATCTGGGTGAGCACCGCCCCCTTGTCGGGCACCGGGTCGGGGAGGACGCAGTCGAACGCGCTGATGCGGTCGCTGGCCACCATCAGCAGCGTGCCCTCGTCCAGCGCGTACATCTCCCGGACCTTCCCCCGGTGGTGCATCGGGAAGGGAAGGGAGGTCTCCTCCACGGCGCCCGCCGTCCCGTCAGCCATCGTCTCCCTCGGTCACGTTCTCGGGCGGTCTCCTCGCTCGTGCGCGGGCCGCGTCCGACACGTCCCGTGCCGCGTCATACACGGAGCTCGGCGGGGTCCGGGAGGTCGTCGACGCCCTCCAGCGCCGGGGCCACCCGCCGCTGCAGGAAGCGGTCCACCTGCTCGGGTGCGCGGCCCACCAGGTCGGACGGCTCGGCCAGCCGCTCCAGCTCGTCCCGCGACAGCCCGAACGCGTCGTCCGCGGCCACCCGGTCGAGGAAGTCGTTCTCCTCCGCCCCCTCGTCCAGCCTCCGCCGCGCCTCCATGGCGTGGCGACGCGCCCGTTCGTGGAGCTCCTGGCGGTCGCCGCCGGCCTCGACCCCGGCCAGCATGACCTCCTCGACGAGGAGGAAGGGCAGGTGGCGGTCCAGGCGGCGCCGGATCGTCGCCTCGTGGACGACCAGGCCGGAGGCCACGTTGGAGACGATCCGCAGGACGGCGTCGGCGCACAGGTACGCCTCCGGCAGCGAGATCCGCCGGTTGGCGGAGTCGTCGAGGCTGCGCTCGAGCCACTGCACCGAGGCCGTCCAGCTCGCGTCGAGCTCGACGACGCAGAGGTGGCGGGCCAGGGCGCAGAGGCGCTCCGACCGCATCGGGTTGCGCTTGTACGGCATCGCCGACGAGCCCACCTGCCGGTCGCCGAAGGGCTCCTCCGTCTCGCCGAAGCCCTGGAGCAGGCGCACGTCGTGGCCGAAGCGGGCCGCGCTCGCCCCGATCCCCGCGAGGACGGCGAGGCACCGGTGGTCCACCTTCCGGGGGTAGGTCTGCCCGACGACGTCGTAGACGCCGTCGAAGCCGAAGCGGTCGGCGAGGTCGCGGTTCAGACGGTCCACCCGGTCGCCGTCGCCGTCGAAGAGGCGGAGGAAGCTGGCCTCGGTGCCCGTGGTGCCCCGGGCCCCCCGGAGCCGGAGCCCGCCGCGGGCCGCCTCGACGGCCTCGACGTCGTCCAGCAGGTCCCGGATCCAGAGGCACGCCCGCTTGCCGACGGTCGTCGGCTGGGCCGGCTGCAGGTGGGTGTACCCCAGCGCGGGCACGTCCCGGTGCTCCGCCGCGAACTCGGCGAGGGCGGCCACGGCGGCGAGGAGCCGCCGCCGGACCAGGTCGAGGGCGTCGCGGTGGCGGATCAGGTCGGCGTTGTCGCCCACGAAGGCCGACGTGGCGGCCAGGTGGATGTGGCCGCGGGCCGCCGGGGCCACCTCGCCGTAGTGGCGGACGTGGGCCATGACGTCGTGGCGCAGCTCCGCCTCCAGCTCGGCCACCCGCTCGAGGTCCAGCTCCTCCCGGGCCGCCCGCATCGCCTCGACGGCCTCCGCCGGGACGTCCGCGCCGAGGCGCCGCTGGGTCTCGGCCAGCGCGATCCACAGGTCCCGCCACACGAGCGCCTTCCGGCGGGGCGAGAAGAGCCGCGCCATCTCGGGCGAGGCGTACCGGTCGACCAGCGGGTGCTCCCAGCCCTCGCTCATCGCACCCCGAAGGTCGTGATCACCGACGCCCCGTCCCGGTAGAGCCAGACCTGGACCCGTCCGTCGGCGGCGCGGAACAGATCCGCCGCGTCGTCGGCGTCGGCCACCTCCCGCCGGTTCACGGCCAGGATGACGTCGCCCTCCCGCATCCGGGTGGCCCGGGCCACCTCCGGGTCGAGGCTCACGATGAGCGCCCCGCGCTCGGCGCCGAGGTTCCGCTCGGCGGCGATCTGCGGCGTGACGCCGACCAGCTCCAGCCCCCGCAGCACCTCCACCCGCTCGGCCTGCGTCGAGGGGGGCTCCTCGACGGCGAGGGAGGTCGTGCGCTCCTCGCCGCCCCGCCTGTAGCGCACCCGGACGTCGGAGCCGACGCCGGCGTCCAGGAGGGCGATCTCCCAGTCCATCGGCCCGTCCAGCCGGGTCCCGCCCGCCGCGAGCAGGACGTCCCCCTCGCGGAGGCCCGCCGCCTCCGCCGGCGAGCCGGACGCCACGCGGCGGACGACCGTGCGCGACAGGAGGGTGTCGGACCGGGCCGACGCCACGTCGACCCCGGCCCAGGGCTGGCGCACCCGGCCGAAGCGCCGCAGCTCGTCGGCGATCCGGAGCGCCCGGTCGACGGGGATGGCGAAGCCCACCCCCACCGAGCCGCCCGACTCCGAGAGGATCGAGGCGTTGACCCCGACGACGTCCCCCTCGGCGTTCACGAGGGCCCCGCCGCTGTTGCCCGGGTTGATGGAGGCGTCGGTCTGGATCATGTCGGCGTAGAGGACGCCGCGCTGGCCCGGCGAGCGGATGTCCCGGCCGACGCCGGAGACGACCCCGCTCGTCACCGTGGGCTCGGCGTTGGCCAGGTGGAACCCGAAGGGGTTGCCCAGCGCCAGGGCCGGCTCGCCGACCATGAGGTCGTCCGACGTGCCGAGCGGGGCCGGCGGGACCTGCCCGGCCTCGATCTTCAGCAGGGCGACGTCGGTGAGCTCGTCGCCGCCGACCAGCTCGGCGTCGTACACCCGGCCCGACGCGTCGGCCACCTGGATCCGGCGCGCGCCCTCGACCACGTGGTTGTTGGTGAGCACGTGGCCCTCCCGGTCGACGACGAACCCCGACCCCAGGCCGGGGGTGAGCTGGTCGCGCCCGAAGAACATGTCGAAGTACCCGCGGCCGCGGGAGGACTGCTGACGGACGACCCGGACGCTGACCATGGACGGCGTGACGGCCTCGGCCGCCTCGACGATCGTGGTGCGCCGCGGGCTGTCCGGCGGGGGGGCGCCGCCGGCGTCCTGCCCGTCGCCGTCCTCCCGCTCCGCGCCGGAGGCCCGGCGGACCCAGGGGGGCGTCCCGCCGTCGTCCGGCCGGGCCTCCGCCGTCCGCTCCCCGGCCGCGTCGGCGGGGGAGGCGGTGCCCGTGGCCCTGACGTCCGCGCCGGCCGCGGCCTCGTCGGCGGGGCCCTCGTCGCCGCCGCCGAGGACGATCCCCGCCGCCGTGCCTCCGGCGAAGAGGACGGCCCCGACGGCGATCGTCAGCGCCCGTCGCCTCGTCACGCCGGAGGAGCCGCCGTCCCGGGCGCTCATCCGTCCCCGTCGGCGGCCAGCGGCCTCAGCCCCCGGCCGGCCCGTCCCGGCGACCCGGCGGCCTCCGGCGCGGGGACCAGCCCCGGCAGCCCCCCGGCGCGGTTCCAGCCGTCGTCGTAGCGGACGCCGGAGAGGTACAGCCCTTCGGGCGGGGCGGGCTCGGGCGGCCGCGCGTCCCCCTCGTCGGCCAGCAGCCGCCGGAAGGAGGACGGATCCCGCCGTCCCACCCCGACCGCCAGGAGCGTCCAGACCAGGTACCGGACCATGTGGTGGAGGAAGCGGTCGGCCACGATCAGGAAGTGGAGGTCGCCGAGGGCCGTCCGGGCCCATCGGGCCTCCTCGACGCGGCACCGGAAGCCGCGCTCGGGCTGGCCGGCCTTGGCGAACGCCCGGAAGGAGCGCTCGCCGGCGAGCCGGTCGGTCTCACGCGCCAGCAGCCCCTCGTCGGGCTCGCGGCAGAGCTGCCACACCCGGCCGGTCCGGAGCGGGGACGCCGACGACTCGGCCGTCCCCACCAGGTAGACGTACCGGCGCGAGCGGGCGTCGTGTCGCGGGTGGAAGTCGTCGGCAGCATCGGCAAGTTTCTCCACCCAGACGTCGGGGGGGAGGACCGCGTTCAGGGCCCGGTGCATCTCGCGTGCGTCCCACCCCGGCTCGGCGGGGAAGGCCACTTCCTGGCCGGCGGCGTGGACGCCCCGGTCGGTGCGGCCCGCCGCCGTCACCCGGACGGATCGTTGGAAGAGCTGCCCCAGCGCCTCCTCGACGGCGCCCTGGACGGTGCGCTGGTCCGGCTGCACCTGCCAGCCGTGGAAGCCGCCGCCGTCGTAGTGGACAGTGGCGCGGAAGCGCCGCTCGGACCGCTCGGGCACGGCGGCAAGCTATTCGCACCCGCGAGCGGGTGTCAACGTCCGCGACGCCGGGCCGGGGGATCGAGCCCGGCCCGACGGAGGGGCCGGGGCGGGACCCGGGCCGCGGAGGACCTGTTCATCGACCGACGAAGAAGAGGGGGGACCGGTGCAGAGGTGGATCGAGCGAGCGGCCGACGGCGAGCCGCTCACGGTGGACGAGGCCGAGGAGGCGTTCCGCCGGGTCGTCGGGGGCGACGCCTCCGACGTGGAGGTGGCCGCGTTCCTGACGGCGCTGAAGGCCCGGGGCGAGGCCCCCTCGGAGGTGGCGGGGGGCGTCAGGGCCCTGCGGGAGGCCATGGTGGAGGTGCCCCTCGAGGGGGACCGGATCGTGGACACCTGCGGCACCGGCGGGGGGTCCGTCACGACCTTCAACATCTCCACCGTGGCGGCGCTGGCGGCCGCCGGCGGCGGGGTCCGCGTGGCCAAGCACGGGAACCGCTCCTACACCTCGAGCTGCGGCAGCGCCGACGTCCTCGAGGAGATGGGGGTCGAGATCGAGCTGGGCCCCGAGAGCCTCGGCGAGCTGTTCGACGAGGCGGGCTTCGTCTTCATGTTCGCCCCCAGCTACCACCCGGCCATGGGACGGGTGGCCCCGGTCCGCCGGGCGCTCGGGGTCTCGACCATCATGAACATCCTCGGCCCCCTGACCAGCCCCGCCCGAGTGCGCAGGCAGGTCGTGGGCGTCGCACGGCCCGAGCTGGTGGACCTGGTCGCCGGCGCCCTCCGGGCCCTGGGCCACCGCCGGGCCCTGGTCGTCCACGGCGAGCCGGGCATGGACGAGCTCAGCCCGCTGGGCCCGACCCGGGGCGTACGGCTGGAGGACGGCGACCTCACGCCCTTCGAGGTGCGGCCGGAGGACCACGGCTGGGAGGGGCTCGATCCCGAGGGGCTGGCCGGCGGAATGCCGGAGGAGAACGCCCGGATCGCGCGGGAGGTCCTCGAGGGCCGACGCGGGGGAGCGGCCCGCGCGGCCGTCGAGATCAACGCCGCGGCCGCCTTCTGGGCCGCGGGGGCCGTCGACGACCTCGGGGAGGGCGTGGAGCGGGCCCGGGCGTCGCTGGACGCGGGCGCCGGCTGGGAGGTCGTCGAGCGGCTCCGCGAGGGGAGCCGCCGGCTGGGGGGCGCCGGGCCGGACGGCTGACCGCCCGCGGGTGCCGGCGGCGAGCCACGGCCCCGGCACCGTCGACAGCGCCGCCGATCCACCGCCCGCGGGTGCCGCGAGCGCGCCGGAGCGCTCAGTACTTCCGGATGACCCCCACGACGACGCCCCGGACCCGGATCCGCTCCTCGTCCACCCGGATCGGCGAGAGCTCCGGGTTCGCGGGCTGGAGACGGACGCGGCCGTCCCCCTCCCGGTAGTACTTCTTCATCGTCGCGCTCTCGCCGTCGATGAGCGCGATGACCATCTCGCCGTTGCGGGCGTCGTCCCGGGACTCGACCACGACGTAGTCGCCGTCCCGGATCTGCTCGTCGATCATGGAGTCCCCGCGGACCCGGAGCACGTAGTGCTCGCCCCGCCCCCCGGGGACCATGTCCTCCGGGACCGACAGGGTCTCGCGGTCCTCCACCGCCTCGATGGGCTCGCCCGCGGCCACCCGTCCCAGCAGCGGCAGCTCCAGCGCGCGGAGCCCGCCGTCCGGGTCCAGCAGCTCGATGGAGCGGCTCTCGTTGTAGTTCTTCCGGATGTAGCCCTTCTCCTCGAGGTTGGAGAGGTGCTCGTGGACCGTCGCCAGCGACCGGTAGCCGAAGAAGTCGGCGATCTCCTCGAAGCTGGGCGAGTAGCCCCGGGCGTCGACGAAGCTGGCGACGAAGTCGAGGATCTCCTTCTGGCGCTTGGTCAGGGCCATGGTGCCTGTCCTGGTCCGGTGGAGGCCCACGCCGGCGGTGCCTTCGCACCTCCCGCCGTCGGCCGTCTCGAGGGCGTCCCGGGCTCGTCCCGAAAGGAAACCGAAGGCAAGGTACCCGAAGGGATCCCGAACCGCAAGCCCCGGCGCGGGCCGGCGACACGGTTGGCCTGCCGCGATCCGGCCGGCTACTTTGTCCGGCCCTGTCCGGCCCCTGAGCGTCCCTGCCGAGGTGGAGACGGTGATCCTGGACGAGATCGTCGAGAGCAAGCGCCGGGAGGCGGCCCG
>CAYZLN010000051.1:1664-10186 GCA_964479295.1 uncultured Gemmatimonadota bacterium | reverse complement strand
TCCCCCCGTCGGCGGAGACCCGGTGGATCTCGTCCTCCCACTCCACCTGCGCCCAGGTCCGCCGGGTCGAGAAGAGCAGCTCGCCGTCCGGGGTCCAGCCCCCGAGCTCGTCGTCGGCGGAGTGCCAGGTGAGCCGGCGGACGCCCCTCCCGTCGGCCCCCATGACGAAGAGGTCCTCCCCGCCCCACCGGTCGCTCTGGAAGGCGATCCGTTCGCCGTCCGGGCCCCACCGGGGGCGGCTCTCGTAGGCCTCGTGGACGGTGAGCCGCGTGGCCAGCCCCCCGTCCACCGGGACGCGGAAGACGTCGCCCTGGTGGCCGAAGACCACGGTCTCGCCGTCCGGGCTCACGTCGGGGAAGCGGACGAACGGGCCGGGCCCGTCGTCCTGGGCCGAGGCCGGCGTCGCGGAGAGGAGGCCGGCGACCAGGCCCGCCACCAGCGCGAGGGCGGCGGCCGGGCCGGCGAGTCGGGCGTCGTCGGGGCTGCATCGCGGGCGGGCCTCGCGGGTTCCCATCAGTCTCCCGGGTGGAATGAGCGGGGCGGCGGAGCGGCTCGGGGCCGGGGGCGTCCCCCGCGGCGCGGTTCGGCCGGCCCCGGCCCGCGGCCGGCCAAGATGCCGGGAGGCCGTCCCCCCGGCAACGACCCCTCGCGTCGGCGCAGCGGGCTCGGCCGCCCGACCGCCTCCAGCAGATCTCGCGTCCGACGCTCCCCCGTCCCCGGCGCCTCGACCCGCCCCCGGTCGCGGCGTGAGCTCGCCGCCCGGCGGGGCCCGTCGGGGGGCGACGCGCCTTCGACAGCGGGTTCCAAACTGGAAACGGTCCCCGAAACCCCCTACGTTGCCCGGGGAAACGACGCACGAACGGAAACGGGACGCAGGAGGCCGACGTGGCCCGCCGCACCGACGAGGAGCAGCGCCGCACCGACGCCGTGAGGCGGGCGCTGGAGACCGTGCCGGTCAGCCGCCGCGAGATCGCCCGCCGGGCCGGCCTCTCGCACACCACCCTGAACCGGATCGCCGCCGGCGAGCAGACCGCGAGCCCGTCGAACGAGCGCGCGGTCTACGACGCCATCAAGCAGGTCCGCGAGACCTGCAACGACGCGATGGACCTCCTCCTGCGCGGACCCTCCCCCGCGACCCGGGGCATCGTCGACGGCGTCGGGGGGATGTCCTGAGGTCCGGTGCCGGGCACGGGGCCCGGCCCTCCCACAGCACTCCCGAACGACTTCGGTCCCGAGACCCCGACCACGAGCCGCTCTCGCCCTGAGCGGCGGGAGAGATCCAATCGTAGTTACGACATGAGGATGAACCACCTGGTCTCGGATGTTGCATGATGAGCGAGACGCGGGAGCCGGTCCTCGGCAGGAGGAGCTCGCTCCCCTGCTGCACCGGCCCCAGCACCTCCGGGCGCTCCGTGAGATGTCCCGTGTGACTCGCCCCGGGAGGTAGCAGCCCGGGCCCGATCGGCGCCGGTGAGCGAAGGGGACCTTCTGAGCGAGGTGCTCCGTCTGGGTCTTGCGTGTCCGAGGGAGGCCGGGCAGACGCATCCGTGTTCACGTCCCCTCCCCCGTCCGCCACGGCCCTTCGATCGCCCCTCCTCTCCCGGCAACTCCGGTTGACATGTCTGGCGACGCGTAGATATTCAGGACCGTGGTCGGGCTGGCGTTCAGCCTCGTCTCCGGGGCCGACGTGACCGAGGTGGCCGTCTCCGGCGTGGGCCCTCGGCGACCTCCATTGGACGAGGGATCCCATGAGTCCTCCCGGGCCGGTGGGTCGGCTCCGAAGAATCCTCCGGGTCCTGACGGCTCTGTTCCTGGCGGCCGCGGCCGGCTACGGCATCGGCCCGTTTCTCGGCGAGTTGCCCTGGGTGGGGGAGATGCTCGCGGGGGTGGCGTCCTTCTTCGGGAAGCTGCCCTTCGTCTCCAACTCGGTGGTGAAGGTCACCCTCCTCTCCCTCTGCTGTCTCTACGCCGCCGGCGATCTCCGGGAACGCCACGGGCTGGTGAAGATCGTGATCGCGGCCCACCTGGTCTCGGTGGCCGCGATGCTCGTCCTCGTCCTCACGGGCGTGGCGGACGGAGAGACGCCGCTGGTCGGGGATGCCTCCGAGGCCACGGTCCTCTGGGTCGCCGTCGCGCTGGACGGCGCCGTCGCGGCTCTCGTCCTGACCTTCTATCTTCCGGCGCTTCCGTCCCTGCGGAGGGCTCCCGATCGGGCCACCGCCTCCGACGACGGCGGGCACACCGGGGCCGAGAGGCTCCTGCGGGGAAGTCTGTACCTCCTCGGCGGCGCGTTTGCGATCGCGGCCGTCGGCTATGAGGCCGGGCCCTTCCTGTCGGGCACCCGCGAGTACTTCAGGGAGCTCCCCTTCGTCACCAACTCGGTGGTGAAGGTATCGCTACTGGCCATGGTGTGCGTGTACGTGGCGCGGGACTTCCGACCCCGCCTCGGGGTGATGTACCTCCCGATCGCGGCCCACCTGGTTTCGGCCGGGGTGCTGCTCCTCTACTTGCCCGCCGCGCCCGGGGGCCCAGTGGACCTCGGATTCGTCTCCACGGGCCACGGGACGCTGCTGGCCGGGGCTGCGGGGCTGGACCTGGCGATCTTCGCCCTCCTGCTGGTGCTCACCCAGCGGGCGTGGTACGCACGGGACGACCTCCAGTACCTCCGCCCCATCGAGTACCGGACGCTGGTGGCCCTCGCCGACGTGCTGGTCGAAGGCGAGGAGGAGATGGTCCCGCCGGGCGATGTCGCCGCCAACGTGGACAGCTACGTGAGCCAGGTCCGCGCCCGCCGCCGTCGTTTCTACCGGTGGACGCTGTTCGGGATGTGGCTCCACCCGCTGGTGGCCGGCTTCCGGGCCCCGTTCAGCGAACTCGACGCCGAGCAGCGGTTGCGCCACATCCGCGAGCGGTTCCGGGCGCAGGCGGTCCCGCGGCCGCTGCCCGAGAGAGACGACCCTCCGCCCCCGCTGGCCCTCCTCCGGCGGGCGACCGCCTGGGTCCGGGAGCGGATGCCGATCATCGTCCGGGTGGCCCAGCAGCTCTCCTACGTCGGCTACTACAACGACCGGCGGTCCTGGGCCTCGATCGGCTATGTCCCCTTCTCCGAGCGCGACCGCTACGCCGAGCTGCCGATCCCCGAGCCCGGGCCCCATCCGCTGGAGGTCGACGAGCCCCCGGACCTCCGAGAAACCGACCTCGAGGCCGACGTCTGCGTGGTGGGCAGCGGGGCCGCCGGCGCGGTGCTCGCCTACTACCTGGCCGATCGCGGCCGGGACGTCCTCGTCCTCGAGCAGGGCCGCTACGTCGAGCCCCGCCAGTTCACCGAGGACGAGATGGAGATGATGGGGAAGCTCTACGCGGACGGGATGTTTCAGCAGACCGACGACTTCGACTTCACCGTCCTCCAGGGCAAGTGCGTCGGGGGCTCCACCGTGGTGAACAACGCGGTCAGCTTCGACCCGCCGGAGGCGGTGTTGGAGGCATGGAACGACCCGGGGCGCCACGACGCCGGCCTCCACCTTCCGAAGCTCCGGGACAGCGTGGACGAGGTCGCCGAACTGATCTCGGTGCGGCGACAGGAGGACACCCGGCTCAATCCGTCCGCCGACCGCTTCGTCGAGGGCGCCCGCCGGCTGGGGCTGGACGAGGAGATGGAGCTGGACGTGGTGCGGGCGAACCTCTCGGGCTGCTTCGGGTGCGGCTACTGCAACATCGGCTGCGCCTACGGCAAGAAGCTGTCGATGTTGGACACGGTCCTCCCCTGGGCCCAGGAGCGCACCGAGGGGGAGGTGCGGATCGTCTCCGAGTGCGAGGTCGAGCGGCTGGTGGGCCGCAGCGGTCCCGTCCGCAGCGTGAACCATCTCCGGGCCTCGCTCTCCGACGGCCGGTCGGTCGAGGTACGGGCCCGCGACTACGTCCTCTCGGCCGGCGCCGTCGCGTCGCCGTATCTTCTCCAGCAGAGCGGGATCGGGCGGGACCTCCCGGTGGGCGAGAAGGCGTGCTTCAACATGGGCGCCCACCTCACCGCCGAGTTCGACGAGAAGCTGGACGCCTACGACGGGCTGCAGATCTCGCACTACCTGGAGCCTGACCACGGGCGGGGCTGGGCGATGGAGACCTGGTTCAACCCGCCGGTCGCCCAGGCGCTCAACATGCCCGGCTGGTTCGAGCAGCACTACCGAAACATGCGGGCCTACGACCGGATGATGGCGGTGGGGGTGCTGGTGGGCACCGAGGGAAACGCCACGGTCGGATCGAGCCTGCTGGGCGGGCCCGCCATCTCCTACGAGCCGACCGTGGACGACCTTCGGACGATGGCCGACGGCCTGGAGACGCTCGGGCGAATCCTCTTCGAGGCCGGGGCCGAGCGGGTGATGCTGAACGCCTGGGGGTACGAGGAATTCCGGCGACCGGGCGAGCTGGACCGGCTCGACCGGGTCGCGCTGGACCCCGACTACGTCACGCTGGGGACGGGCCACCCCCAGGGCGGGTGCGCGATCAGCCGGGACCCCCGGCAGGGCGTGGTGGGGCCGGACTTCAAGGTCCACGGCTACAACAACCTCCACGTCTGCGACGCCAGCGTCTTCCCCAGCAGCCTCACGGTCAACCCGCAGCTCACGGTCATGAGCCTCGCCCGCTACGCGGCCGACGCCATCAGCTGAGGAGGCCGGACATGTACACGATCACCAGCGGGCGGGTGCTGGCGTTGCTGGCGGTCTACGCGGCGCTCTTCGTGATCATCCGGATGCACAAGAAGCGGATCGGCCCGGACGAGCGGAGGACGTTCCTGGTGGTCGGGGGGCTCTGGGCCGTGTCGGTCTTCGTCGCCAACATCCTGCTGGCCCGGGCGGGGCTGATGAGCCCGCTTCCGCCGGTGAACAACTTCCTGCACACGTTCGTCTGGATCGGCGTCTGCCTGACCTTCCTCTACCTCGGGATCCGGGAAGAGGAGTCGATGGCGGTCCAGTGCATCGTCTTCGCCACCTTCAGCCTGATCGTGAAGGGGGCCGAGCAGCAGCTCTTCGGGACCTGGGACCACGGCCATTTCTTCCACGTCTTCGAGGGCAACACCGCCTACCTGCTGGGCTGGTCCGCGGCCGACGGTCTCTACCCGCCCATCACCTTCTGGGGGCTGCGGCTGCTGGGCCGCCGGATCCCGGGGCTGGTCGTCCTGTGAGCGCTCCGGACGTGCGAGTCGGCCCGGACCGCCGGAGCCGCGCCGTGGGGCGGCGGCGCAGCGGCCGGCCGTGGTGGGGATCGGCGATTCAGGGGCTCGAGCGCGCCGGCATGGAGGGGCGGGAGGAGGTGGCCCCGGCGGCGGAGTCGGCCGTGTCGCGAAGCATCCGGGCCGGCACCCGGGAGGCGGAGGAGCCCGACGGGGCGGGATCGACTCCCGTCGGACGTCGGACGCAGAGAGAGGAGCGCCGGCACCTGGAACGGCTCCTGTCCCCTCCGCCGCCCACCGTCCTGGCGGCCAGCGACCTGCATCTGGCTGAGGGGCAGGACCCGGAGACGGGGGTGTTCGACCCGCGGGAGAACTTCTTCGCGGCCGGGCCGTTCCGCCGGTGGCTCGAGCACCACGCCGACGAGGCGGCCGGGACCGCCCTGGTGCTGAACGGCGACATCTTCGATTTCCTCCGGGTGACGGAGGTCCCCTCCGACGACGGCGACTACGTTCGCTGGCGGGAGCGCCTCCGGGCGCTGGGGGAGGAGGAGCACGCGCGATCGCTGCCCCGGCCGATCCCGGACAACGAGCGGACCTTCGGCCTCCGGACCCACGATTTCCGGACCGTCTGGAAGCTCCTGGTCATCCGGCGGGGCCACCCGGCCTTCTTCGAGGGGCTGGCGGGTTGGCTGGCGGAGGGTGGTAGGCTGGTGATCAGCGCCGGCAACCACGATCCCGAGCTGTACTGGCCGCTCGTCCGCCAAGCGATCCGGGATCAGCTCGTACGGGACGGGGCCCCGGCCCGGGCCGCGGACGAGCGGGTGGCGTTCGCCCACGAGCCCTTCCAGGTCGGCAACCTCCACGTCGAGCACGGCCACCAGCACGAGTCGATGACGCGGATCGACGGTCCGCCGGTCCTGGCGTTCGCCCCCACCCAGATCCGGCTTCCGCCGGGGTCCTTCGTGAACCGCTACTTCATCAACAAGATCGAGCGGCTCGACCCCTTCATCGACAACGTCAAGCCGGTACAGGACGCCCTGATGGAGCTACTGCGCCGTCGGCCGCTGCGGGTGCTGTTCCTCTACGTCCGGGCGACGAAGTTCATCCGCCGGGCCCTGGCCATCCCCAGGATGATTAGCCGCGCCTGGGCCGTGGTGGCCCTGGGAGCCCTGGGGGTGCCGATCCTGACCCTCTCCCTGACGGCGGCTGCGCTGATCTCCCCCGGCTTCCGCGACCAGCTCTTCGCCGTCGTTCCCTGGATCCGATCGCCGGGGATGCAGCTCGCCGGCGGCGCGGGGGGGACGCTCTTCCCGGCCCTGCTCCCGTACCTGGTCTCAGGCGGAAAGGAGGTCCTGCGCACGCTGGGGCTGATCGGCGACGAGGACCCGCTCGAGGCGGGAGCTGCCGAGGCCCTGCGAGAGGCCTTCGGCGGGACGGAGGACGACGAGAGGAGCGATCGGATCTACGCGGTGATGGGCCACACGCACCGCCAGACCGCGAGCCGGCTGGGGCGGCTCGCCGGCGCCGAGGCTCTCTACGTAAACACGGGCACCTGGATTCCCCTGTGGCCGCAGGACCGCGAGGACCTGAAGGGAGAGATCATCTACAGCTTCGCCCGCTTCGATCGGACCGGAGGCTCCGGCTACGAACACGCGTCGTACGAGTGGGACGACGCCGCCGGCGAGCCCCGGCCGGCCCGCATGCTCGCGTCGAAGTAGCCAGCCCGTACCGGCCGCCGGCCGCGCTCCGGCCTCGCCGTCGGCTACCTCGAGAAGGGGGATCGGGGCGATGACGACGGGGGATGTCGTATCACCTCGGATTTTCTCGGGACCGAGCTGTGACCGGGATCGTTACCGAGCGGCCCGAGGCCACGATGCGAAACCGCCGTAAGTCCAATGCCGGAGGTGGGATTCGAACCCACAGGGGGCCAATGCCCCAGCGGATTTTGAGTCCGCCGCGTCTGCCAGTTCCGCCACTCCGGCGCGTCTTTTAACTCCCTGTTTCCCTTATGGATGCGACCGTACGCCTAGAGCACCGCGCGACATGCCCGACCCCGTCCCGCGCGACCGTCCCGGCCCCGGCGGCCATCGGGCCCTGTCCCGGTCGCCCGGCCCCGCACCCGGGGCACGCCCGGCGAGCGGGACGGCCGGGCCCCGGACGGGACGGGCCCGGAAAGTAACCCGGACCCCGACGGAGGCAAGCTCCGCGGCCGCCGCGACGGGCCTCCGGGGTCAGCCCTCGTCGCCGGACCCGCCCGGCGAGCGCGTCCAGATGACGACGGCGCCGCACCGGCCGGTCTCCACGCCGCTGAAGCGGGCCGGCGTCTGTGCCGGCCCCACGTACACCTCGATGGCCTCGATGTCCTGGGTCGGGAGGACGTTCACCCCCTCCCCGGGGACGATGGACGTCCGGGCGCCGTCGACGAAGAGGGCCGGCTCGCACCCCGCGTCCGACAGGGCGCCGACGTTGCGCGTGGTCTCGAGCCGATAGCAACCGGGGGGCGGGGGCTGTCCCGGGCACCGCTTCACCCGCATCCGGGGGACGTCCCGGAGGACTTGGTGGAGCTGGCTGCCCGGCGTCTCCTCGATCTCGTCCCGGGTCAGGAAGGCCCCGAGGCCCCGTTCCCTCCGCTCCCAGAAGGCGGACATCCTGCCGTCGACCTCGGTGCCCTCGACCTCGACCCGGAGGTCGGCGACGTCGACGGGATGCGTCTCCAGCGTCACCGTCGGCCGGAGGGTGTCCCCGGCGGGGACGTGGAGCGTGCGCGAGCGGGAGCCGTATCCGAGGAAGTGGACCCGGAGGGCGGCGTCGCCGGCCGGGACCCCCGTCACGCGGAAGCGGCCGGCGCTGTCGGTGACGGTGCGCATCGGCCCGTCGCCGAGCACCACCTCCGCGTTCGCCAGGGGCTCGCCGGTGTCGGCGGCGACCACACGGCCGGCGACCGCGCCGGTGCCGCCGGCTCTACCGTCCCCCTCCCCGGCGTCCTCGCCCGCGGCGCGGCCGTCGCCGGCCGCGCCCCTGGCGGCGGCCCGGGGCCGCTCGAGGCGGAGGTCCCTTCGGGCCAGGCCCTCCTCCGGCAGCTCGACCTCCGCTTCCGGGCTCCGGGCGCCCCGGCTCGACGCGCGGACCGTGACGCGTCCCCCGGACGGGGCGTCGCAGAGGACGTAGAGGCCGGCCGAGTCCGTCTCCGCGGTCACGGTCATCGTGGCCCCGCCGGCCGGTACGCCCTGCTCCCCCCCTCCGGCGGCCGGGGCGCGGGCCCGGACCTCGGCCCCGGCCGACGCCCCGCCCTCCGGGCCCCTGACGCGTCCCACGAGCGCGACGGGACGGTCGTCGGGGCCCTCCCCGTCCGGGC
>CAYZLN010000051.1:0-1654 GCA_964479295.1 uncultured Gemmatimonadota bacterium | reverse complement strand
AGAGACCGTCCTCGGGCCCCTCCACTTACGGCACTCAGATCCGGCCGACCAGGGCCCGCCGCGACGGCAGGGACAGCGTGACCTCACGGCTCTCGCGCCCCTCCAGCTCCACCTCGTCCAGCTCCAGGCCGACCCCCAGGTCGCCGAGGACGGGAGGAGCCACCTCCACGGCGTAGCGGCCCGGCGGCACCATGTCCATCCGGAAGCGGCCCGAGTCGTCCGTGCGGACGGCGCGGTCGGTGCCGCGAAGCGCCACCGTCGCCCCCGCCGCGGGCGACCCGGACCCGCCGTACCGGACCCGGCCGAGCAGGGTGGCGCGGCGGGCGAGGTCGACGCGCCCGCCGTCGTCGGTCGTCGCGGCGACGACCTCGCCCCCCTCGACCTCGTAGCCGGCGGCCACCCGGTCGTGGAACTGGTCCCGGCCGATCCGGGGCATCCGGATGCGCCACTCCCGCACGATCCACAGGCCGGAGGGGAGCCGCTGGAACTCGATCCGTCCCCCCACGTCCCTGACGTCCGGCGGGAGGTCGACGTTCGCGTAGGCGAAGTCCATCCTCCGGAGCTCGAAGGTGGCGCGGTCGAGCCACAATACGCCCGACACGTCGGGCGCCTCCCGGCCCTCCACGGGGCGGAACGACAGCCCGATCCACTCGTCCCGTCCCCCGGCCTCCCTCACGCCGAAGCAGTGGTCGCGGCGGAACTCCTCGGAGAGGAGGGCCCGTGCGTCGGGCGCGAACCACACACGGCCCTCCCCGGCCTCGCGGACGTACCCCTCACGGGCGAGATCGTCGGCGGGCGGGCTCCGGAAGGGCCGGAGCCTCAGGCCGGCGCCCGCCTCGCTCGTCTCCTCGCGCACCCGGCCGTCCGGGCCGACGATCCGATGCCACCGTCGGAGCTCGAAGCGCACGCGCGCCTCGTCACGGGCCGTCTCCGTCGCCGTGAGCGCCTTCCGGGCCTCCTCCCAGAGGGCCGCGGCCCGGCTCCCCCGGGCGGGGTCGACGCGGCACTGCCGCTCGGCCGCGACCTCCAGCCCCTCCAGCTCCACCGCGTCCGGGGGGACGGCGGCCCGGAAGGACCGGGTCTCGCCGGACCGGAGCTCGATCGGGTCGGACGTCCACGTCCGGTATCCGATGCGCTCGACGCGGAGGCGGTACCGCCCCGGGCCCGGGGCCGCCAGCGCGTAGGCCCCGTCGGGCCCCGTCAGGGTCGACGCCACCTGCGTCCCGGCCGAATCGAGCAGCGCCGTCACGGCGCCCTGCACCGGGGTCCCGGCCCCCTCGTCCACCACGCGGCCCCTGAGCTGCTGCGCCGGGGCCGGCGTGGACGCGGCCGCCCCGGCCAGCGCCGCGACGACGAGGGCGATGAGCGTCCGCCGGACCGCACGGCGCGAGCGGCGGTTTCCGACCCTGGTCCGTACGGGGGTCACGACCCACCTCCGGTCAGATGCGCCCTCGACGGGGTGTACAATTCATAACACCCGACGGGTCCCTCGGCCCACCCGTTCCGCTCGTCGCCCGCCGCCCTTACCGGGCCACCAGGTACCGATAGGCCACCGGGACGGCCACCAGCACGAAGACCGTGCTCGACAGCAGCCCCCCCACGGTGGCCAGCACCAGGGCGTTCCAGACGTTCGCGTCCTGCGAGGAGGAGAAGA
>CAYZLN010000050.1:7247-10223 GCA_964479295.1 uncultured Gemmatimonadota bacterium | reverse complement strand
CGGCGGCCGGTCAGCCGCCGTCCCCGGGGCGCTCCACCCCGAGGCGGCGCATGATCTTCAGCAGGCTGGAGTGGTCGGCGAGGCCGAGGGCCTCGGCGGTCCGGGTGACGTGCCAGTCGTGGCGCTCCAGGGCGGCCACGAGCACCCGGCGCTCGGCCTCCGCCTTGAGCTCCTGCCATCCCCGATCGCCGTCCCCCTCCGCCTCCGTGGGGAGCGGGACGCTCTCCCGGCGGATCTCGGCGGGGACCGAGCCGGGGCCCAGCACGTCGCCGTCGGCGGCGATGACCATGCGCTCGACGATGTTCCGGAGCTCCCGGACGTTGTTCTTGCGCCATTCGTGGCCGGCCAGGACCTCCAGCGCCTCCGGGGAGAACTCCTTCCCGGGGACCCCGTACCGGCGACAGGTCCGCGCCAGGAAGTGGCGGGCCAGGGCGGGCACGTCCGAGAGCCGCTCGCGGAGCGGGGGCACGCGCAGCAGGTGGACGTTCAGGCGGAAGTGGAGGTCCTGCCGGAACCGTCCGGCCTCCACCTCCTCCTCCAGGTCGCGGTGGGTGGCGGCCACCACCCGGGCGGACACCTCCACCGTCCGGTTGCCGCCGACGCGGCTCACCTCCCGCTCCTCGAGGACCCGGAGGAGCTTCGCCTGGGCCGAGGCCGGCAGGTCGCCCACCTCGTCGAGGAAGAGGGTCCCCTCGCCGGCCGCCTCGAACGCGCCCTTCCGGAGCCGCTCGGCGCCGGTGAAGGCCCCCTTCTCGTGCCCGAAGAGCTCGCTCTCCACGAGGTTCTCCGGCAGGGCGGCGCTGTTGACGGCCACGAAGGGCCGCTCCTCGCCCGGCCCGAGGCGGTGGAGCCGGCGGGCCACCAGCTCCTTGCCGGTGCCGCTCTCCCCCTGGATCAGGACCGGGCTCGGCACGGCCGCCAGCTTCGAGATCCGCTCCTTCAGCTCCAGCATGGCGGGGCTGGTCCCCACCAGGTCTCCGTCCTCCCCGAGCCGCTCCCGCAGGCGCTCCACCCGGCCCGACAGCCGCTCCCGCTCCACGGCGTTCCGGATCTCCTGGACGACCCGCCGCATGGGCTCCGACTTGTCGATGAAGCTGAAGGCGCCCAGACGGACGGCCCGGGCGCAGCGGTCGTAGTCGCCCGTCCCGGTGTAGACGACGACCGGCACGTCGAGCTCGCGGTCGCGGATCGCCCGGAGGACGTCGAACCCGTCGACCCCGGGCATCTCGAGGTCGAGGATCACGCAGTCCACCGCCTCCTCCTCGAGGGTCCGGACGGCCTCCCGCCCCCCCGTGGCGACGAGGGTGCGGTAGTCCCCGAGCCGGCGGAGGTCGTAGGCGTACTGCTCGGCCATCGTCTCCACGTCGTCCACCACCAGGATCCGGGTCTTCACGCCCCACCTCCCGCGGGAAGCTCCACGGCGAAGGCCGTCCCCCGGCCCGGCTCGCTCTCCACCTCGAGCGTGCCGTCCAGGTCGGCCACCAGCCGGCGTACGATGCTGAGCCCGAGGCCGGTGCCCTCCTCCCGGGTCGAGTAGAAGTCCCGGAAGATCTTCTCCCGCTCCTCCTCGGGGATCCCGGGGCCGTCGTCCGCGACGACGATGCGCACGGCCTCGGCCCCGCCGGCGTCCTCGCTCCGCCCCCCGGGGGCCGGCCGGGACGAGATCGTCACCCGTCCGTCGGGGCGGTCCTCGACGGCCTCGAGCCCGTTGCGGACGAGGTTCTCGAGGATCCTGCGGAGGGCCACCGGGTCGGCGGTGGCCCGGGGGAGGTCGGGCGCCAGCTCGGTCCGCACCCGGTCGCCGCCGGGGTCGGCGGCCTCGGCGACGTCCCGGGCGGCGGCGTTCACGTCGCAGGCCCGCGGCTCCGGCCGGGAGGAGATGCGCTCGTACTGGCCGGCCAGCTCCTCCAGGTAGGAGAGGGAGGCGTGGAGCGTCTGCTCCCGCTCCTCGAAGATCCCGGCCAGGCGCCCCGGCGCCTCCCGGGCCACCTCCTCCAGGTGGCGGAGGACGTTCCGGAGGGGGGCGAGTCCGTTCCGGATGTCGTGGTTCACCTGGCGCGCGATCTCCCCGATCGTCGCCCGTCGCTCGGCCTCCTTGAGCTTCGCCGCCCGCGCCCGGAGCCGGTGGGCGGCCTCGTCGAGCGTCCGCGCCAGCTCCCCCACCTCGTCCCGGCGACCCCGCTCGAAGTCCACCTCGCCCCGTTCCAGGCGGAGCCGACGCGCCTCGGACGCCAGCGCCTCGAGGGGGCGGCTGATCCGCGCCGAGATCCACCACGCGAGCAGCAGCGCCAGGGCGACGCTCGCCGCCAGCGCCCAGGCCAGCCATCGGTCGGTGCCCGCGTGGAGGCGCCGCAGGGGCTGCAGGGAGTGGGCGATGACGAAGGCGGCCCGGCCGCGCTCGACGCCGCCGTCGGCCGAGGTGCGGAGGTGCGGAAGGACCACCCGGTCGAGGACGAGGGTGTCGGGGGCGGAGGCGGTCGGCCCGCCCGGCACCTCGAGCGTGACGCTCACCCCGCCGGTCCGGGCGAGCCGGGGGAGCAGCCGGTCGCGCACCGAGAGGCCGCCGACGAGCCACAGGTCCCGGTCGCCGATCCGGAGCCTCCGGGCGGAGACCAGCGCCAGGAACGGGCCGGAGGGCCGGTCCAGCGTGGCCAGGGCCACGCCGTCCGGCGCGCCGGCCACGCCCTCGCCGAGGCCCCGGGCGCTCCGTCCGTAGGCGTTCCGGTAATGGCCGGAGCTGAGGACGCGGCCCTCGGCGCCCTGGAGCTGGAGGGCGTCGAGCCCGGCGGCGGCCATGACCTCGCCGGCGAAGTCGAGGAGGTGCTCCCGCTCCGCGTCGCCCTCCCGCCGGAGCGCGAGCCGGAGACGGTTGTCCGCGGCGATGCGCTCCTCGAGGGCCGCCAGGCGCGCTTGCATGGAGGCGCCTTCCCGGCGGACGTCCTGGCGGATGACGTCGGCCATCGTCTCGGCGCGTCG
>CAYZLN010000050.1:5878-7147 GCA_964479295.1 uncultured Gemmatimonadota bacterium | reverse complement strand
GCGCCCCGTCGGCCGCCAGCCACGGCACGCGCCGCCGCAGCCCGTCGAGCGACCGGCACGGGACCAGCGCGCGGCGGGGGACGGCGAGCACGAAGCCGCCGGCCCGGCCCTCACGGAGCGCCGCCTCGAACCGGTCCGGATCCAGGCCGACCGGCCGCAGCCCGGACGCCGTCCCGCGGGCGGCGTCGAGGGCCGGCGCCAGGGACCCGGGCCCTGCCGGATCGCCGCCCGGCCCGGAGAGGGCCGCCAGGCGGGCGGCCACGTCTTCCGCCGTCGGGTCCCCCTCCGGGTAGAGGAGGCGGGCCGACGGCCCGGAGGAGGTACGGTCTCCGCCGGGGGCCCGGACCCCGGGGGCGGGCCCGCCGGGCGAGGGCCGGTCGCCGGGGCCGCAGCTCGCCTCCCACCAGTGGGGCGCGACGGAGGCCCGGGCGTCGGCCCGGACCGCGTCGCGGGCCAGGTCCCGCAGCACCCGGGGCGGCCCGCCGTCTCCGTCGGCCCGCCCGGAGGCTTGCCGTCCGTCGCCCGCGTCCGCGCCGGCTGGAGCGTCCTCGCCCCCCTGGCCCTCGCCTCCGGAGACGAGGAGGACGTACGTGCGGTCCCAGGGGAGCGGCTCGACGGCGTAGCCGGGCAGGGAGGCGGCGTACCGCCCGACCCGCGGCCGGCGGGTCACGAGGAGGTCGGCGCCCCGGTCCAGGAGGTCCCGGGGTCCGGGCCCCGAGGCGCCGTCCCGGCCCCGGTGGCCGACGATCCGGAGCGCGGGCGCCTCCCCGGCGCGCGAGGCCAGCACCCAGGCGTCGCCCCCGGGTCCGGCGCCCGAGGGGGCCGGGGTGTGGGAGCCCGTGCCGGGGGGGAGGCCGGACGCCCGGGCCGGGCCCGTGACGGCGAAGCGCGGCCCGGCGAAGAGGCCCGGAGACGCGAGGGGGCGGCGGAGGACGACGGTCACCTCCTCTCCGTCGGGCCCGACCGCGACGTCCGCCCCGGCCGCCCCGTCCACCAGGCCGTTCCGCCGCCAGGCCCGGGCCGCCGTCTGCGCCGGGGAGGGAGGCCCGCCGCCGCGGAGCCGGAACGTCCACCGGAGGCCGTCGTCCGCGGCCTCCCAGGAGGACGCCAGGCCGGGCCGGACGCGGCCCCGGCAGTCCACCTCGACGAGGGTGCCGTAGAGATGACGGTAGGCGATCCGCTCGGCCCAGCTCGACGGAACGGGGGGGCGCCGGCCCTCCAGCGGGCCCGGGGCGGCGACGAGGAGGGTGTCCTGGGCGCCGCGGTCCC
>CAYZLN010000050.1:1603-5778 GCA_964479295.1 uncultured Gemmatimonadota bacterium | reverse complement strand
GGGGACGTCGCTCCCTCCCGGCTCTCCCTCGGCTCGTACACCGCCGTCGGCCGATCGGAGGCGCCGGCCGGGCCCGGCCCGTCCGCCCGCCGCTACAGCAGCTCCGCCAGGCGCTCCGGGTCGACGTTGCCGCCGCTCACGACGGCCACGACCCTCTCTCCCTCCTCCACCGGGAGCCGCCCGGAGCGGAGGGCGGCGACGGCGGCCGCCCCCGCGGGCTCGGCCAGCAGCTTCGTGAAGACCAGCAGGTCGCTCACCGCGCGGGCGATCTCCGCGTCCTCCACCAGCACGACGTCGTCGACGTGCTCCCGGACGAGGGGGAAGGTGAGGTCGCCGGCCATCGGCGAGCCCAGGCCGTCGGCGATCGTGTCCACCTTCTCCAGGCGCACCGGCTCCCCGGCGTCCAGGCTCCGGCGCATGGAGGGGGCGCCCTCCGGCTCCACCCCGTAGACGCGGGTGTCCGGGGCGAGGCGGTCGACGGCCGCCGCCACCCCGGCGATCAGCCCGCCGCCGCCCACCGGCACCACGACGGCGTCGGCCTCTGGCCAGTCGTCGGCGATCTCCAGGCCGACCGTGCCCTGGCCGGCGACGACGTCGGGGTCGTCGAAGGGGTGGACGAAGAGCCGGCCCTCGTCCTCGGCGACCTCCAGGGCCCGCTCGAAGGCGTCGAAGACCGTGCCGTGCAGGATCACGGTGGCCCCGTAGCCCCGGCAGGCGGTCACCTTCAGCCGCGGGGCCGTCTCCGGCATGACCACCTTGCAGTCGACCCCGGCGTCCCGGGCCCCCCAGGCCAGGGCCTGGGCGTGGTTGCCCGCCGAGACGGTGACGACGCCCCTCCGCCGCTCCCCGGCGTCCAGGGCGAGCAGCTCGTTCAGCACCCCGCGGACCTTGAACGAGCCGGTCTTCTGGAGGTTCTCCGGCTTCAGGCGCAGCCGCACGCCGGCGACCCGGCGGCCCAGCAGCGTCGCGGTCGGGAGGCCGGTCCGGTGGACCCGGCCCTCGACGCGGTCGGCGGCGCGGCGGATCGCGGCCAGGTCGACGCCGTCGCCGACGCCTTCGGCGTCCGCGTCCCCGCTTCGGTCAGCTCCCTCCATCGCGTCTCCTTCCGCGCGGTCCGCAGCTCGGTCGGCGGGGGGTCACAGCCCGAGGGCCCGGGCCGCCGCGGCCACCGCGAAGCCCAGGTAGTTCCCGGCGGCGTAGCCCAGCAGCCCCACGGCCACGCCCGGCAGGAGCAGCGCCGGCCATTTCCGGGAGGCGGCCACGGCCAGCGCCGTGGAAGGGCCCCCGACCGACGCTTGGGAGGCCACGGCCAGCGTCTCCGGGTCGATCTCGGCCGCCCGGCCGAGCCCGAAGACCACCAGCCCGTGCACCCCGACCACCGTGAGGGTGAAGAGGAACACGGCGAGCCCCACCTCCAGGATCTCGCCGATTCTCGAGAAGATGCCGATGACGACGAAGAAGAGGTGGAGCGCGAAGTTGCCGAGCTGGAGCGCCCCGTCCATGCGGGCGAAGGGCCGGGTGTGGCCGACGACCAGCGCCAGGGTCGTCAGCCACAGCACGTCCGGCACCTGGGGCACGAGTCGGCCCACCAGGTCGGCGGCGATCAGGAGGACGAGCCCGATCCCGAAGAGCAGGGAGAGCTGGAGGGTCGACACCGGCGCCGTGGCGAAGAAGGGGTGGCGCTCCTCGCCGGGGTCGCCCGCGGCCCCCGCGCCGTCCGCGTCCTCGCCCGGCCGTCCCTCGCCGGGCGGCACCCTCGCCCCCTCCGGCCACCAGCGGGCGATCCAGCCGGGCAGCAGCAGGCAGACGGCGAGCCAGATCGCCGTCGTCAGGTTGTCGGCGGCGGCCGCCCCCGCGAAGAGGGTCTCGGGGAGCTCGAGCCCCCGGCCGACGGCGACGAAGTTCAGCGAGCCGCCCGAGTACGTGCCCATGAAGGTGCCCGCCAGCCTCCAGGTCTGGTCGCCGAACGCGCCCCCGAAGATCAGCGCGCCCACGAAGGCGCCGGTGGCGGTGCCGAGCAGGGCGAGGCCGAAGCCCCCGACCATCGGGAGGCCGGCCCGCTTCAGGTCGCCCACGTGGACCGACAGCAGCAGCCAGACGATCGCCAGCGAGGTCACCGGCCCGGTGACGATCCCGTAGACCGGCGACTCGGCGGGCACGACCCCGAGGTTCGAGAGGAGGGCCCCGAAGACGATGGCCATGAGCGAGGCGCCGAGGCGTGAGAGCCACGCCACCCGGCGGTCGAGCCAGAAGGCCAGGGCGGTGACCGCGGCCACGGCGGCGGACAGGGCCAGGGGAGACGAGATCATGACAACGAAACGTTCGGGCCGCCGGCGCCCGCGGACAAGACGAAACCACCCGGAAGGGGCTCCGGCCGGTCCGCCTTGACGGACGCGGCCGTAGAGCGCTAAGCTTCCCCAGACTGCAGGTGGGCGGCCTCCTCACGGGACCGGTCCGGACCGGACAGGCCGGGAGGAGGAGGCACGGGCGACCTCTCCGGGCTCCGGGGGTCTGCATCGGCGCCGATCCCCCTGTATGTTCGGGGCCGTTCGAAGATACAGTCTGTAACCGCACGAAGGATCGAGGGATGCGAGGCACCGTCAAGTGGTTCTCCACCGAGAAGGGGTACGGGTTCATCGAGCGGGACGAGGGCGATGACGTCTTCGTCCACCACAGCGACATCCAGGGCACCGGGTTCAAGGACCTGAACGAGGGCGAAGAGGTGGAGTTCGACCTCACCGAGGGTCCCAAGGGTCCGAAGGCGGAGAACGTCGTCCGCGTCGACGGGCCGCAGGAGAGCGGCGGCTCCGGGGGAGGCGGCGGCGGAGGAGGAGGAGGAGGCTTCCAGGCCGGCGGGGGGCGCTTCTAACCCGCCTGTCGGGCCGGCGGACCGGGCCGCGGCCTTCGTCCGCGGCGATGCCGGCCTCCCAGCGGCCCGGGCCCGCGGCCCGGGCTTCCCGATCGGTGGCGTCCGGGGACGGGTGCGCCCGTGAGCGCGGCTGACCCCGTCGTCGGGTTCCTGCGGGAGCTCCTGCGCATCCCCAGCCTCCCCGGCGAGGAGGGGGAGGTCGCCGCCCGCGTGCGTCGCGAGATGGACGCGGCGGGCTTCGACGAGGTCGCCACGGACGCCGCCGGCAACGTGACGGGCCTCGTCCGCGGCCGGGGGGAGGCGCCCGGCGTCCTCTTCCTCACCCACCTCGACCACGTCGACGCGGGCGACCCCGCCGACTGGCCGCACCCTCCCTTCGGCGGGGAGGTGCACGGCGGCCACGTCTGGGGCCGGGGCGCCGTCGACATCAAGGGCCCCCTCGCCGCCCAGGTCCGCGGGATCGGGGCCCTGGCCGGGGGACCGCCCCCGCCCGGGGACGTCCGGGTCATGGCCACGGTCCAGGAGGAGGTCGGGGGGCTCGGCGCCCGCCACGCCTGCCGCGGCGATCTCCCGGAGCTGGCTGTGGTGGGCGAGCCGAGCTCGAACCGGCTCCGTCGGGGCCACAGGGGCCGCGGCGAGCTGACGGTCCGGGTGCGCGGCCGCAGCGCCCACGCCAGCGCCCCGGAGCGCGGCGCGAACCCCCACTACGTGGCGGCGGACTTCCTCGGGCGCCTGGGGTCCGTCGACCTCCCCGAGGATCCGGAGCTCGGGGCCGCTTCGGTGGCCCCGACCCTGATCGCCACCGACCAGGCGAGCTCGAACGTCATCCCGGGCGAGGTGCGCCTCACGCTGGACTGCCGGCTCGTGCCGGGCCACGGCGCCGCCGACGTGCGGGACCTGCTGGAGCCGCATCTCGCGGCGGCGGGCCGGCCGGGCACCGAGGCCGTGGCCGAGGTCCCCGTCTTCGCCCGCGAGACCTACACGGGGCTGCGAACGGAGATGCCGGCGGAGATCCCGGCCTACCTGCTTTCCGAGGACGACCCGGCGGTGTCGACGGCCGCCGACGTCCTGGAGGCGGCGCTCGGCGAGCGCCCCGGGGTCGGGGTGTGGGGGTTCGCCACCGACGGCGGGCATCTGGCCGCCGCCGGGGTCGACGTGGTCGGCTTCGGGCCGGGCGAGGAGGAGCTCGCCCACACGGTGGAGGAGCGGGTGGCGGTCGAGGAGCTCGCGGCGGCGGCCCGCGGCTACGAGGCCCTGGCCCGGTCCTGGCCGTCGGCCTGGAGCGGCGCCGCCGGCTGAGACGCGC
>CAYZLN010000050.1:0-1503 GCA_964479295.1 uncultured Gemmatimonadota bacterium | reverse complement strand
TCGCCCTCCGGCTGGGGGACGACCACCCGGAAGAGGGTGCCGGCGTCCCGGCGGCTCTCGGCCTCGATCGTGCCCCCGTGGGCCTCGACGACCTCCCGGCTGATGGCCAGCCCCAGCCCGGTCCCCAGCGAGCGGGCGCTGCGGTCGGACTGGTAGTACTTCTCGAAGATGTGGGGGAGGTCGTCCTCGGGGATCCCGAGCCCGTCGTCCTCGACCTCGAGCACGAGCGCCCCGTCGGCGACCCGGCCGCGGAGCTCCACGTGGCCCCCGGCCTGGCTGAACTTGAAGGCGTTGTCCAGGAGGTTGCCCAGGACGTTCGTGCGGAGGCGCTCCTCGTCGCCCACCACCGTGGCCCCGTCGTCGGCGCCGGACGCCACGGTGAACTCGATGTCCCGACGCTCCGCCGTCGGCCGGTAGCTGGCCTCGACGGCCCGCAGCATGTCCCCGAGCCGGAACGGCTCCCGGCGGACGTCCATCCGCCCCGACTCCATCCGGCTCAGGTCGAGCAGCCGGCCGACGTCGCGGCTCAGGACGCCGACCTGCTCCTGGATCGCCTCGACCAGCTCCTGCTGGGAGGGGTCGATCCGGCCCGACAGCTCCTCCTCGAGGAGGTCCGCGTAGCCGGCCACCACGTTCAGCGGCGTCTTGAGCTTGTGGCTCGCCAGCCCCATGAACTCGGCCCTCAGGCGCTGGAGCTCGGACAGCTTCTCGGTCATGACCCGGAACGAGCGGGTGAGGTCGCCGATCTCGTCGGTCCGGTCGTACGGGAGGTCGTCCGGCGTCTCCAGCTCCCCTTCCGCCACGTCCCCCATCGCGGAGCGGAGGCCGTGGATCGGCCGGGTCAGCGACCGGGTCAGACGGAGGCCGAGGACGACGGCGAGGAGCAGGGCCCCGGCGACGGCGATCACGAGCGTCGTCGTCGCGTCCTCGCTGATGTCCCGGGCGTCCCGGGCGATCTCGGCCGTCCGCCGGTCGACGGCGGCCGCCGTGGGGCCCAGAGAGTACCGGGCCCCGTCCACGAGCGGTCGGACGCGGCGAAAGGCGTCGGTGGCGGCCACCACGCGACCCGAGTCCGCGAGCGCCTCGATCCGCGACGTCGCCGAGTCGATCCTCGCCAGCGGGCGGGCGGTGGCGTCGGCGCGGTCGCCGTAGCCCGCCTCCCGCAGGCGGTCGAGGGCGCCGTCCGCGTCGGCCAGCGCCTCGTACATCGAGGCCCGGGAGGACGGGGAGGGGGCCGCCACGAAGCTGCGCAGGGCCCGGTCGTAGTCCGAGAACGCGGTGCGCAGCGTCCCCAGCGCGACGCGGGCCGAGGTGTGCCGCTCGCGCTGCTCGGAGGTGAGGGCGCGGAGCTCCTCCAGGCGCTCCAGCCCGTAGACGCTGGGCAGGACGAGGATGACGGCCAGCAGGCCCAGGGTGGCCGTCAGGCGCTGCCGGATCGTCACGGCTCGTCCAGGACGTCGCGGATCCGCTCCAGCTCCTTCTCGAGCTCGGCGATCCGGGCCT
>CAYZLN010000049.1:7324-10327 GCA_964479295.1 uncultured Gemmatimonadota bacterium | reverse complement strand
GCTCTCGGAGTACCGGCGGTTGATGCGGCGGAGCTCCTCCGTCACCCGCGTGCGAGCCTCGTCCTCGATCTGCGCGGTGAAGTACGCGGCGAGCCCCTCGATCTGTCCCACGATGTAGAAGAGCTCCTGGGCGTCGGCCTTGGTGAGCGGGGCGATCACGGGCCGGGACCGCTCGCCGTCGCCGCTGGAGACGATGTAGCCCTCCTGCCTGAGCCGCTGCAGGGCCGACCGCACCGGGGTGCGGCTGACCCCCAGCCGCTCGGCGACGTCCGTCTCGATGACACGGCTCCCGGGGGCGAGCTGTCCCTTGACGATCAGCGACCTGAGGCGCTCGTACGTGTCGGAGGCGCGATCGGTGCTGTTGCGGGACTGGCTCATGCTGTCGGGGCGGGTGGGAGATGGCGGCCGGTCGGCGGGCGTCGCCACGGCGGGACGGCGCCTCCACCGGGCCGGGCCGCCGTGTATCCAATCATGTATCCGACACTACGGTACGATCTGCCCCCCTGTCCCGCAAACCCCCGGACGGGCCGTGCCCCCCGAGGATCGCCGCCGGGGCCCGGCGGGCCCGGCGCCGGGCGGTGCCCCCTCGGGCCTCGCGTCGGTCCTCGGGCCGATGACTTGCCGCGGCCCGACGGCTTGTATACAATCATGTATACCCACCGGCGCCGACGTGTCCCCGCCGTCCGTCCCGTCGGCGAGCAGGCCGGCGGCCGCGCAGGAGCCCGATCTTCCCAACCCGCCCGAAAGGACCCCCGAGATGCCCCGGCGATCCTCCCCCTCGGCGACGCCGCGTCCCCCCACGGGCCTGCTGTCGGCCCTGGCCCTCGCGGCGTGGTGCGCCGTCGCCGCCGGGCCGGTGGAGGCCCAGGAGCCGGCGTCCCCCGGCAGCGTCGAGCAGGTCGTCCGGGAGCTGGCCGCGTCCGACCGGTTCCGGCACGGCAGCCTCGGCGTGGCCTTCTGGTCGCTGGACGGCGACAGCCTCGTCTACGCCCGCCGGGCCGACCGGCTCTTCACCCCGGCCTCCACGACCAAGCTCCTCACCGAGGCCACCGCGCTCGAGGTGCTGGGGCCGGGGCATCGCTTCCGCACGCGGATCTACCGGACCGGACCGGTGACCGACGGCGGCACCCTGGAGGGCGACCTGGTCCTCGTGGCCTCCGGCGACCCGAACCTCTCCGGCCGCATCCGCCCCGGCGACACCCTGGCGTTCACCGATCACGACCACGCCTACGGGGGCAGCCCCGAGACCGAGGCGGTGGACGGGGACCCCCTGGCCGTGATCCGGGACATGGCCGAGCAGGTCGCGGAGGCCGGGATCCGCCGCGTCGGGGGACGCGTCGTCGTCGACGCCACGCTGTTCCCCGGCGGCGCCCGGGAGCAGGGGAGCTACGTCGTGATCTCCCCCGTCATGGTCAACGACAACGTGGTGGACGTGACCGTCCGGCCCGGCCCGGAGGAGGGGGACCCGGTCCGGCTCGACGTCTCCCCCGCCACGGCGTACGTGGACTTCGTGGTCGAGGCCAGCACCGGGCCCTCCGACTCCGACCCGGAGATCGACTGGGCGGAGGACCGGGAGCACGCCGACGGCAGCCGCACGGTGACCGTGGGGGGCACCTTCCCGGCCGGGCACGAACCGGTCCTCTACGCCTGGGACGTCCCGGAGCCCGTGCGGTTCGCGGAGTTCGTCCTCTCGGAGGCGCTGCAGGAGCAGGGCGTGGTCGCCCCGCTGCGGCCGGCGGACGTCGAGCCCGACACCTCGAGCCTCGCGGCGTCCTACGCGGACGAGAACGTCGTGGCCGAGCACGTCTCCCCGCCGCTGATCGAGGACGCCAAGGTGACCCTCAAGGTCAGCCAGAACCTCCACGCCAGCGCCAAGCCGTATCTGCTCGGCGCCCTGCGGGGCGAGGACGTCCCCCGCCCGGGCGGAGGGGCGTCGGAGGAGGGGAGCGCGGCGGACACGATGTCGGTCCTGGAGCGGGGCTTCGCCCTGGAGCACCGGTTCCTCACCGAAGCGGGGCTCGACGTCGGCGGCGCCTCCCAGGGCGACGGAGCCGGCGGCGACCGCGCCGCGTTCTACACGCCCTCCTTCATGGTCAGCTTCCTCGACCACATGGCCGACCGTCCCTACTTCCCCGAGTACCGGGACGCCCTCCCCGTCCTGGGGCGGGACGGGACGCTCTCCGACGTCCAGGCGGACGCCGAGGCGGCCGGGCACGTGCAGGCCAAGACCGGGACCTACGTCGTCCCGAACCCCCTGAACGGCAACTTCATGCTCACGGCCAAGGGGCTGGCCGGGTACCTGACCACGGAGGACGGCGAGGAGCTGGCGTTCGCCCTCTACCTGAACAAGGTGCCCCTGGACGGGGACCTGTCGGACGCCGTGGACGAGCTCGGGCAGGTCCTGGGCGGCATCGCGGCGGCCGCCCACCGGCTCCCCTTCCGGGCGACGGCCGACTGAGCCGGTCGCCGGCGGCGGGGGCCGGCGCCCCGGCTCTGGTCCGCTGGCGGCGAGGGCCGGCGGGGGGCGCCTCCCGCCGATGGCCGACCGGGGGGCGCAGCGGCCGGGGCGCCCCTACCGGACGCGTCCGGGCACCCGCTCCACCCATCCCTCCTTCACGACGACGGTCTCGGTGAGCTCGGCCTCGCCGGCCTCGAGCGTCACCTCGAAGGTGCCCGGCCGGACGCGCCGGAGCTCCCCCGGGTCGGTGGGGCCGCCCAGCTCGCGGGGCCGCGGCTCGTCGCGGTCCAGCGGCCAGGCCACCCGGTGCAGCCCCCGGTCGCCGGGCCCGGAGAGGGTGCGGATCACCTCGCCATCGTCCCCGGCGGTCCCTCCTTCGTCGCCGGCCCCGGCGTCGGCGTCCGCCGGGGCGTCCCCGCCGTCCGGCCCGGCGCTCTCCGCCGCGGTGGTGTCGTCGGAGACGCGGCGGACCTCGATCGACACGTCGCCTTCGAGGTCGTCGCCGAGCCAGTAGGAGATCGTCGCGTGGGGCTCGACGGCGCCCG
>CAYZLN010000049.1:3034-7224 GCA_964479295.1 uncultured Gemmatimonadota bacterium | reverse complement strand
TCGAGGTCGTCGCCGAGCCAGTAGGAGATCGTCGCGTGGGGCTCGACGGCGCCCGTGGCGAAGAACTCGTCGCCGAACTCCCCGTAGGTGTCCCGGGTGCGGTACTGGCGGGTGGCGACGACGGGGAAGAGGTGGGCGGACTCGTCCATCACGTCGGGCGTGAGCGCCCCCAGGGCCGAGACGTCGTACAGGTAGATGCTCCGGCCGAAGGTGCCCACCACGAGCTCGTCGCGGCGCGGCACGACGTCCAGGTCGCGGACGTCGACCGTGGGCAGGTGGGGCATCTCCGTCCAGTGCTCGCCCCCGTCGACGGTGACGAAGACCCCGGTGTGGGTGCCCGTGAAGAGCACGTCGGGGCTCAGGTGGCTCTGCTTCACCACGTAGGTGACCTCGCCGTCGGGGAGGTCGCCGGTGATCTCCGTCCAGCTCTCCCCGGCGTCGTCGGTCCGGTAGACGTAGGGCGAGTAGTCGTCCCGCCGGTGGCAGTCGTACGTGACGTAGGCGGTGCGCGCCTCGAAGCGGGACGGCTCGATCTCGCTGACCCAGCACGGGGGCGGCGGCCCGCCGTCCGGGAGCTCGGCGGTGACGTTCCGCCACGTCTCCCCCCGGTCGGTGCTCACCCAGAGGAGCCCGCCGTTGGAGCCGGCCCACAGCACCCCCGCGTCCAGGGCCGACTCGGCCACCGAGTGGAGCGAGCGGTAGGAGGTGTGGCCCACCTCGGGCTCCGGGTCGCGGCGGTTCCCCCGGGTCATGTCGGGTCCCAGGATCTCCCAGTCCCGGCCCCGCTCGGTGAGCCGGAAGAGGTGGTTGCCGCCCACGTACAGCACGCTCGGGTCGTGGCCGGAGATCTCGAAGGGGGTGTTCCAGTCCCACCGGAACGAGAACCCGCTCTCGGCGCCGGCGTCCTCCGCCAGAGGCCGGAGCTCGGTGGTCTCCCAGGTACGCGTGTCCAGGCGGTAGAGGTTCCCGAACTGGAACTCGTGGTAGCGGATCGAGGGGCTGTCGGTGGCGACCGCGGCGTGGTAGCCGTCGCCGCCGAAGGCGTGGTACCAGTCGAAGTCGGTGATCCCCACCTCCTCGCGGGTGCGGGTGGGGGCGCACCAGGTGCCGTTGTCCTGGGTCCCCCCGCAGACCTCGTAGGGCACCTTGGTGGTGTCCACGTCGACCTCGTAGAACTGGCTGGCCGGGATGATCTGGTGCGACCAGGTCTCGCCGTCGTCGCGGGTGACGTAGACCCCGCCGTCGTTGCCCAGGATCCGGTGGGCCGGGTCGTCGGGGTCCACCCACATGGAGTGGTGGTCGACGTGGACCCGGTTCTCCTGCTCGAGCCCCACCCGGGCGACGCTGCGGCCGCCGTCCTCGGAGACGTGCAGGAAGGTGCGCCCGAACCACAGCCGGTCCGGGTCCTCGGTGTCCAGCCACACCTCGTTGTAGTAGTAGTCGGGGACGGCGGAGAGGTCGTTGACCCGGGCCCAGGTGTCGCCCCCGTCGTCGCTCCGGAAGAGACCGCCGTAGGGGCTCACGTCGGCCCTCTTGGCGCCGTGCGCCGCCTGGACGATGGCGTAGACGACGTCGGGCTCCTCGGGGTGGATCGCCAGCCCGATGCGGCCCAGCTTCTCGGAGGGCAGCCCCCGGTCGTTCCCGGGCGCGGTGAGCTCGGTCCAGCTCTCGCCCCCGTCGGTGGAGCGCCAGATGCCGCTGCCGTCGCCGGCCCCCTCCATGTGGCCGCCGCCCCAGCGCAGCCGGTGCCACGAGGCGGCGAAGAGGACGTCCGGGTCCTCGGGGTGCAGCTTCAGGTCGACGAAGCCCGTGGTGTCGTCGACGGAGAGCACCTTCTCCCAGCTCCCGCCGCCGTCGGTCGTCCGGTAGACGCCCCGCTCCGGGTTGGGGCCCCAGAGGTGGCCGAGGGCGGCCACCCACGCCGTCTCCGGGTCGTCGGGATGGACGGCGATGCGGCCGATCTGGGTGGTCTCCTCGAGCCCGACGTGCTCCCAGCTCCCGCCGCCGTCGGTGGAGCGGTAGACGCCGTCGCCCCAGGAGTTCGACCGCAGCGAGTTCCGCTCGCCGGTGCCGACCCAGACGACGTCGGCGTCGGAGGGGGCGACGGCCACGTCGGCGATCGCCCCCGAGCCCTGGTCGTCGAAGATCGGCGTCCAGGCGGCGCCGGCGTTCCCGGTCTTCCAGAGCCCGCCGGAGGCCAGGCCCGCGTAGACGGTGGTGCCGCCGTCGCCCTCGGGGACGGCCAGCGACGTGACGCGGCCGGACGGGTTCGCGGGGCCGACGAAGCGGGGCTCGAGCTCCTGCAGCAGGTCGGTCGTCAGACGTTCCGCGTCTCCCCCCTCGCCGGCCCCGTCGGCGCCCGGCTCCTGGGCCCCGCCGCGGACGGGGCCGACGGCGAGGACGGCCGCCGCGAGCAGGAGGGTGACGAGGGAGGTCGGCAGGCGCACGCGGGCGCACCGGCGGTCGTGGCGCATGGAGGGAGCTCCTTCCCGGGGTCGGCGAGTGGTCGCTCCGGTCGGGCGGCCCGGAAATGTGGGGGGCTCGCCGCCGCCGGTCCAGGCCGGTCGGCCGCGGGAACGGCCCGCCGGCCGGGGGTCAGCCGCCGGGGGCCGGGACCTCCAGGCGCTCGGTGACCACGAGCTCGATCCGGGCGCCGGCCGGCAGGTAGCCGCGCTCGGCCTCGGTCCCCACGACCACCGAGGTCCCGGGCTTCTTCTGGACCTGCGGCCGGACCAGGGCCGCGCCGGACCGCCCCTCGGCGACGTCGCCGATGAGCCCGTCGCCGACGCCGCCGTCGTCCTCGCCGCCGCGGATCCGGGCCTCGACGCCCGCGACGCGGGAGGAGAGCCCGTGGCGCTCGCCGGCCACCTCCAGGGCGGTGAAGTCGAGCTTGACGACCGCCGGCCATCGGCCCTCGCTCGCCTGCAGGGCGGTCACCGTCCCGTGGATCGGGGTGCCCTCCTCGAGCAGCACCCGGTCCCCCGCCTCGAGGTCGCCGGCCAGCTCGGCCGTGAGGCTGTCCCCGACCGAGGCCGATTCGGGGTCGAGCTCCGTCGTCAGGCTCGCCACGAGCCGCGTCTCCGGCGGGAGGACGGCCGGGTCGGAGCACGCGGACGCGAGGACGGCGGCGAGCGCGGCGGTCGCGAGAAGACGGACGGATCCGGGCACGGGGCTCCTCTCCGGCGGTGGACGTTCGCTCGGCCCGGAAGATGAGCCCCTGCCCCTCGCCGATCCAGCCCCGGGAGCGTGTGCGCGGACGTGGCGCGCGACGGGCCGGTCGTCGTCCGGAGGGGGCCGCCCCGACCCGTCCGCGTCGGCCGGACGCCCGGGGAAGGCTCCGGAGGCTCCTTTACACGGCCTCCCGCCGTCGCTACTAAACCCTTAGGAGGAAGCGGCGGATCACGGAAGTCCGGCCGCCGAGGGCGCTCCCCATCCGGGACCCCGGGCCGGACGCACACCGCGGAAGAGGACACCATGCGCAGCCTCGCCACCACCCGGAGACCGCCGGAGGAGACAGACGCCGAGCTGCTGGGCCTGACGGTCCGCCCCGGAGCGCCGACCTCGGGGGCCGCCGCCGAAGCGGACGGCTGGCTCGGCGGGGCCCTGGGGCGCTGCCTGGAGGACGGGTCGTTCGGCGCCGAGGCCGACGAGGTGCAGTTCTTCGCGCCCGGCGACCGCGGGCGGCCCGCGGTGGTCGCCGTCGGGGTCGGCGAGGGCGACCCGGGCGCCGAGCGGATCCGCCGGGCCGCGGGGTCGGTGGCCCGTGAGGCCCGCCGCCGGACGGCGGGATCCTTCGCGTTCGCGGTGCCGCGGACCGACGCGGTCGACCCGGGGACGGCCGTCCAGGCCGCCGCCGAGGGCGCCACGCTCGGGGACTGGTCGTTCGAGGGGCTGCGGGACGAGGGCCGGGGCTGGAGGAAGAACCCCCGGCCCGACCGCGCCGTGCTCCGCGTCGGCGGGAACGCCGCCGACGCCGACGCGGCGGCCGAGCGGGGCCGCACGCTGGCCGAGGCCCAGAACTGGGCCCGGGACCTGGCGTTCCAGCCCGCCAACGTGGTGACGCCCGAGCACCTGGCCGAGCGGGCCCGGGAGCTGGCGGAGGGCCGCGACGGGCTGGAGGTCGAGGCCTGGGGGCCGGACCGCCTGCGGAGGGAGGGCTTCGGCGCGCTGCTGGCCGTCGCCCGGGGCTC
>CAYZLN010000049.1:0-2934 GCA_964479295.1 uncultured Gemmatimonadota bacterium | reverse complement strand
CCTACCCCTCCCCGCCGGTGGCCACCCGGGTGAAGCGGTCCTCGCGGCCGAACCACCAGCCGGCCAGCAGCGTCGCGCCCACCGTCCAGGCGGCGAGCACCGTCAGGTCCACCCACGGGGCGATCTCGCCGCCGAAGACCCCCCGGCCCGCCCCGAAGAAGCCGTGCTTGAGCAGGTCCACCCCGTATGTGAGGGGGTTGAGGGCCGCCGCCGCCCGCAGGGACTCCGGGAGCCGCGAGATCGGGTAGAGGGCGCCGCTCAGGAAGAACATCGGGAAGACCACGAAGTTCATGACCACCGCGAAGTTCTCGAGCGACCCGATGCGCGAGGCCAGCAGCATCCCGATGGCGGCCAGCGTGAAGGACGTCGCCACCACGCCGGCCGCCGCGACCAGGAGCCCGGCGCCCTCGCCCCCGAGGCCCAGGATCGGCACCAGCACGAAGAGCGCCAGCCCCTGCCCGATCGCCAGGACCGCCGAGCTCACCACCTTGGCCACCACCACGGTGACGCGGCGGATCGGCGCCACCAGCATCATCCGGGCGATGCCCAGCTCCCGGTCGTAGACGGTGGAGAGGGCCGCCAGCATGGCGCTGAAGAGGATGACCATGCCGATGACGCCCGGGAGCAGGTACTCCCGGTACGAGAAGTCGGCGGTGGTGGCGACGATGCCGCTGAACCCGGAGCCGACGACGAAGAGCCACAGGAGCGGCCGCGCCACCGTGCTGAGCAGCCGGCCCCGCTGGCGGAAGAAGCGGCGGAACTCCCGCAGGACGATGGCGCCGACGGCCCGGAGCGTCGTCATCGGCCGGCCTCGTCGGCGTCCGCGGCCCGGGCGTCGCCGCCGGCGCCGATGGCCCGCCCCGTGAGCTCGACGAAGACGTCCTCGAGGGACGGGCGGCGCAGCCGCAGCCCGTCGATCTCCCCCTCGACGGCCGCCAGCAGGTCCGGCAGGACGTCCTTGGCCGACGCCACCGGGACCTCCCATCCGAAGCTCCGCCGGCGGGGCGCGGCGCCGGTGGCGGCCTCGATCCGCTCGCCGAGGCCGTCGGCCCGGCGGGCCTCGAGCTCGATCACCTCGGGCCGGAGCCCCCGCTTCAGCTCCCGGGGCGAGCCCTCGGCCACCACCTCGCCCCGGTCCATGATCGCGACCCGGTCGCAGTCCTCCGCCTCCTCCAGGTAGTGGGTGGTCAGGAAGAGGGTGACCTCGCGCTCCGACCGCAGCCGCTCGAGCAGCCGCCAGATCCGGCGCCGGTTCACCGGGTCCAGGCCCACCGTCGGTTCGTCGAGGAAGAGCACCGGCGGGCGGTGCAGGAGCCCGCGCCCGATGTCGAGGGCCCGCTTCATGCCGCCGGAGAACGAACCCACCCGGTCGTCCCGCCGGTCCGCCAGGCCGAAGAGGTCGAGGACCTCGCCCGCGCGCCGTCGGGCGGTGCGGCGGTCCAGGCCGTAGAGGGACGCCGTGAACACCAGGTTCTCCCGCGCCGTCAGGTCGGTGTCGAGGGTGGTGTCCTGGAAGACGAGCCCGACGCGCCGGCGCACCCCCACCGGGTCCTCCCGCACGTCGCGCCCCCCGACGCGGGCCGTGCCCCGGCTGGGACGGAGGAGGGTGGTGAGCATGTGCACGGTGGTGGTCTTCCCGGCGCCGTTCGGCCCCAGCAGGGCGTAGAAGGCGCCGGGCTCCACCTCCAGGTCCAGCGAGGCGACGGCGGTGTGGTCGCCGTAGTCGCGGCCGAGCCCCCGGGCGACGACGGCGCCCTCCCGGCCGCCCTCCGGGCTCATGCCGGGTGGGCCAGCGTCGTGGGCCTCACGTCGTCGATGTTGGCGGGGTTGCGGTGGGTGAGGTCCTCGATGGACGGGTCCGCCTCGGCGGCCTCCTCGACGGCCTCGTCCACCAGGTGGCGGTCGGGCGAGAGGTGGCAGACCGGGTCGGTCTTCGTGGCGTCTCCGGTGAGGGCGAAGGCCTGGCACCGGCACCCGCCGTAGTCGACCTCCTTCCGGGGGCAGCTCCTGCAGGGCTCCTGCATCCAGTCGGTGCCGCGGAACGCCTCGAAGGCGTGGGACTCCTCCCAGATCTCGCGCACCGACCGGTCGCGGACGTTGGGGAAGTCCAGGCCGTCGATCTGCGCCGCGGCGTGGCAGGGGAGCGCCGTCCCGCCGGGGCTGACCGTCATGTAGGCGCTGGCCCACCCGCCCATGCACGGCTTCGGGTACTTCTCGTAGTAGTCGGGCAGCACCCAGACGATCTCCAGGTCGTCGCGGCGCTCCTTCTCCCGCTCGGCCACCCGCTGGGCCTCCTCGACCTGCTCCCGGGTCGGCATGAGCTCCTCGCGGTTGGCCAGCGCCCAGCCGTAGTACTGGGTGTTGGCCAGCTCGATGCGCTCGGCGCCCAGGTCGTCGGCCAGCTCGATGAGCTCGCCCACCTGGTGGAGGTTGAAGCGGTGCAGCACGACGTTGAAGGTGAGGGGGAACTCCTTGCGGCGCACCAGCCGGCAGGCCTCCATCTTGTCCTCGAAGGAGGCCGTCCCCGCGATGGCGTCCGAGACCTCGGCGGTGGCCCCCTGGACGCTGATCTGGACGTGGTCCAGACCCGCGTCGCGGTACCGCTCCACCCGCTCCTCGTCCAGGGTGGAGCCGGCGGTGACCAGGGTGGAGTAGAAGCCGGCGTCCCGGGCCCGGCGGATGATCCCCTCCAGCTCGGGGTGGAGCGTGGGCTCGCCCCCCGACAGCCCGAGCTGGATGGCCCCGAGCTCGCGGGCCTCCTCGAAGACCCGCCCCCACTCCTCCGCGCTCAGCTCCTCGCGGTACTCGCCGTCCCGGTAGTCGAGGGGGTTGGAGCAGTAGGGGCACTGGAGGACGCACCGGTAGGTCAGCTCGGCCAGCACCCAGCTCAGGCCGGGGCCGTCGCTCCTGTCGCCGTTCTCCTGGGACATCGTC
>CAYZLN010000048.1:0-10381 GCA_964479295.1 uncultured Gemmatimonadota bacterium | reverse complement strand
GGCAACCGGACGCGGGTGAAGGTGGTGAAGAACAAGTGCCTCGCCGCCGGCACCAAGGTCTTCGACCCGACGATGGGGGAGGTCCGGCCCATCGAGGAGATCGTGGCCGACGAGGAGCCGATGGAGGTCGTCGCCGCCGACGAGGACGGCCGCCTCGGGGCGCGCCACGTCCTGCGTCGGTTCGATCAGGGCGAGGCGGAAGTGATCGGCCTTCGTCTGCGCGACGGGACCGAGCTGTGGGTCACGCCCGACCACGAGGTCCTGACGGACGACGGATGGAGCGAGGCCGGAACCCTCGACGAGGGCGACCGGGTCGCCCGGCCCCGCCGGGCCTTCGGCTTCGGCGACGACGAGCCGGTGGCCCCGGAGGAGGCCCGTCTGCTCGGGTACCTGATCGGAGACGGCTACGTCGGGGGCGAGACCCCGGTGACGTTCGTCAACACCTCCGAGGAGCTGCGGGACGACGTGACGGAGATCGTCTCGGAGCTGGGGTGCTCCACGGAGCTCCGGGGGCGGGGCTACGACCTCGCCATCTCCCACCGGCCCGGCGAGGAGAACGGCGTCCTGGCGCTCTGCCGCTGGGCCGGAATCTACGGATCGCTGGCCTGGGAGAAGCAGGTGCCGGCCGCGTTCTTCTCCGAGAACACCTCGGAGGAGGTCGTCGCGAACCTGCTGATGGGGATCTGGGAGGCCGACGGCCACCTCTCCCGCGAGCAGACGGGAGCGCTCCGGATCGGGTTCACGACGACCTCCGAGCAGCTCGCCCATCAGCTCCACTGGCTGCTGCTCCGGTGGGAGATCGGGAGCTCCGTGCGGTCCTACGACCCGAGCCAGAAGCGGCCGAGCCTCGTGGACGGCCGGCGGATCGAGCACCGCCGTCCGTGCTGGGAGGTCCGGGTCTCCGGCATCGACAACGTGAAGCGCTTCGCCGAGGCCGTCCCCACCTGGGGGCCGAAGGGCCGGGTGCTCGAGGAGCACCTGGCGGACCCGTCGCTGGCCACCCACCGGGGGTCGCAGCGCGGGTACCTGCCGGAGAACGCCTCCGAGCCGGTTCTCGAGTGGCTGCGGGACCAGGACGTCACACCGACGCTGGCGGCCAGCGTGGCGGGGGCCCCCGATCCGACCGGGGGGCTGCGGCAGGTGATCGGGACGAGCAGGCCGAGGCGGGACCGGGTCCGCGCCCTGGCCGAGGGCCTGGAGAGCGAGTTCCTGGAGGAGGTCCTCGAGGAGGACCTCTGGTACGACCGGGTCGCGGAGGTGCTGCCGCCGAAGCGGGAGCGGGTCTACGACATCGAGGTGCCCGTCGACAACTGCTTCGTCGCGAACGACGTGGTGGTCTCGAACTGCGCACCGCCGTTCAAGCAGGCCGAGTTCGACATCATGTTCAACGAAGGAATCAGCGAGGAAGGCCTGCTCATCGACCTGGGCGAGGAGCACGGGATCGTGGACCGGGCCGGCGCCTGGTACTCCTACGGCGACGACGTCCGTCTGGGCCAGGGCCGGGAGAACGCCAAGACCTTCCTGAAGGAGAACCCGGACGTCGCGCGGGAGATCGAGGACGAGATCCGCGACGAGATGGGGCTCGAGGACGTGGAGGACGCGGAGGAAGGCGCCGACGAGGAGGCCGCGGGATCCGAGGGGGAGGACGCCGACGACGGTGACGCTGAGGAGGACGAGGGCTGATCCGGCCCGGCCGGGCCGGTCGGGACCGACCCGCGCGCCGTCGGCCGTCGGGGCGGCACGTCCGGCCGCGTCCGGGACCCTCTCAGCCCGCGCCGAGGGGCCGGAAGCCGCCGCGCTCCCGGTCCAGGACGTCGACGCGACCTTCCCCGAGCAGGTAGTGCCACCCATGGAGCGTCAGCTCCCCCCGGTCCAGCCGGTCCCGGACCGGCGGGTAGTCCGCCAGGCGCCCGACCTGCAGGGCGACGCTCCGGCGCTCGGTGCGCCGGAGGTCCTCCTCGTCCGGGGCGCCGTCGAGGTCGAGGCGGGCGTCGCGGGCCAGCCGGAGCCAGCGCTCCAGGTTGGGGGCCGGCCCGGGGGGAGGGTCGTAGAGGGCGGCCACGGCGCCGCAGTGGCTGTGGCCGCAGACGACGACGTGCGAGACCTCCAGCACCGCGGCCGCGTACTCGACGGCGGCGGCCGTGCCGTGCTCCTCGCCCTCGGGGTCGTGCGGCGGCACGAGGGCGCCCACGTTCCGGGCGACGAAGAGGTCGCCGGGGTCGGCCCCGGTGAGCAGCCCGGGCATCACCCGGGAGTCGGAGCACGCGATGAAGAGGGTGTCCGGGCTCTGGCCCTCCTCCACGAGCCGCCGGAAGCGCTCCCGGTGGTCGGGGAAGCGCTCCCGCCGGAAGCTCTCCGCGCCGCGGACGGGGTCGTGCGTCATCTCGCTCTCCTCCTTCCGTGGACTCGTCTCCCTCGTGCCGGCTCGACGACGGGCTCGGGCCCTCATGTTGGGGGCGACCGGCGGCGTCCGGCCAGGGGCGCGGAGGCCTGATCGCGGTGCCCGTCGTCACGAAGGTCGAGCCCGTCGGCGCCCGGGGCGAGCGGCGCCGGATCCACGTCGACGGCGAGGCCCGGTGCCGGCTCCCTGTCGACGCCTGCGACCGCCTGGGGCTGGAGGAGGGGACCGAGCTGACGGAGGAGCGGCTCCGGGAGGTCCTCGGGGAGGCCCAGCGCCAGGAGGCGATGGACGTCGCCCTCTCGTACCTCTCGCACCGGTCCCGGAGCCGGGCCGAGGTGCGGCGGCGCCTCCGCCGGGAGGACTTCGCGGAGCCGGTCGTCGAGCACGTGCTGGCCCGGTGCGAGGAGATGGGGTACCTGGACGACCGGGAGTTCGCCGCCGGCTGGGCCCGCGACCGGATCCGGCTCAAGCCCCGGGGCCGGCTGCGCCTGGTGGCCGAGCTCCGGAAGAAGGGCGTCTCCGAGGCCGACGCCGAGGCGGGCGTCGAGCGGGCCTTCCGGGAGGCCGACGTCACCGAGCGGGAGCTGCTCGAGAGGGCGGCCCGCAAGCGGTGGGAGTCGCGGCGCACGGACGACCCGCGCACCGCCCGCCGCCGGCTGGCGGGCTACCTGAAGCGCCGGGGCTTCCCCTTCCACGAGATCCGGGAGGTGGTGGACCGGCTGGTGGGGGAGCTGGAGTAGCGGCCGCACGCATCCTGCACCCCGGGACACCGGCGGGCCTTCCGGTGTAGGGGAACGCCGGCGTGCGGGCGCCCCGGGACGGGCCGACGTCCCGGGTCGTCCGAGGCCGCCACGTGCCCCGCGAGGCCGAGGCCGGGCCAGCCCCGCGGGCGCCGACGGGGCCGGGCCGGGCGCCGCCCCGAGCGCGAGAGCCGAGCCGAGAACGCAACCGAAGACACGCGGATGAAGGTCTCCGAGATCCGCTCCCGTTTCGTGGAGTTCTTCCGCGACCGGGGCCACGAGCATCTGCCCTCGGGGCCCCTCGTGCCCCCCGACGACCCCACGCTCCTCTTCGCCAACGCGGGCATGGTCCAGTTCAAGCGGGCCTTCCAGGGCGACGCCGAGCCGCCGGCCGACCGGGTGGTGACCCATCAGAAGTGCCTCCGGGTGAGCGGCAAGCACAACGACCTCGAGGAGGTGGGGCGCACGGCCCGCCACCACACCTTCTTCGAGATGCTCGGCAACTTCTCCTTCGGCGACTACTTCAAGGAGGAGGCGATCGCCTGGGCGTGGGAGCTGGTCACCGACGAGCTCGGCCTCGACCCCGATCGGCTCTGGGCGACGGTGCACCATTCCGACGACGAGGCCCGCGACCTCTGGCTCGAGCGCTCGGGCATCCCGCCGGGCCGGGTCCTGAAGCTCGGCGACGCCGAGAACTTCTGGCAGATGGGCGACACCGGCCCCTGCGGCCCGTGCTCGGAGCTGCACTACGACCTGCGTCCCGCCGACGCCACCGACGACCTGGACCGGGAGGCGTTCCTGCGGCTGGGCGAGGCCGACCGGTTCATGGAGATCTGGAACCTGGTCTTCATGCAGTTCGACCGGGACGAGTCGGGCGAGGACCGCCCGCTCCCGCAGCCCTCCATCGACACCGGCGCGGGGCTGGAGCGGCTGGCCGCGGTGCTCCAGGGGGTGCGCACCAACTACCACACCGACGTCTTCCTCCCGCTGATCCGAGAGGCGGAGGAGCTGGTCGGGCGGTCGTACTCCACCGACCCCGACGACTGGGAGGAGGGGATGCCCTTCCGGGTGCTGGCCGACCACGCCCGGGCCGTGGCGTTCCTGCTGGCCGACGGCGTCTTCCCCTCGGCCGACGGCCGGGGGTACGTGCTGCGGCGCATCCTGCGGAGGGCCGGCCGCTACGCGTGGCTGCTGGGCCGCCGGGAGCCCACCCTGGCCCCGCTGGTCGACCGCGTCGTGGACGTCATGGACGACGCGTACCCGGAGCTGTCGGCCCGCCGGGACCACCTGGTGAACACCACCCGCTCGGAGGAGGAGCGCTTCCTCGCCACCATCGACGAGGGCATGGAGCGCTTCGACGCGCTGGCTCCGGAGGAGGAGACGGGGACCGTCGACGGCCGGGACGCCTTCCGGCTCTACGACACCTACGGCTTCCCCCTCGACCTCACCGAGCTGATGGCGGAGGAGCGGGGGTGGGAGGTCGACGAGGAGGGCTTCCGCGAGGCCCTCGAGGAGCAGCGCGCCCGCTCCCGCGAGGACCGGGAGGCGGCGGAGGGCGCGGACGACGAGCCGGGCCTGGCGCGGGTGGCCGCCGAGGGCGAGCAGGAGTTCGTGGGCTACGACCGGCTCCGGGTCCGGACGCCGGTGCTGGCCGCCGAGCGCCTCGACGGGGGCCGGGCCCTGGTGCTCGAGAAGAACCCCTTCTACGCCGAGGCCGGCGGCCAGGTGAGCGACCGCGGGCGGATCCGCGGCGACGGCTGGGAGCTGGAGGTCGAGAGCGTCGCCACCAACGAGCGCGGGCAGACGGTCGTCGGCGGTCGGCCGGTCGAGGGGCACCCCCCGGAGCGGGCCGGGGACGTCGGCGAGGTCGAGGCCGAGGTCGACGAGCCCGCCCGGCGGGGCGCCGAGCGGAACCACACCGCCACCCATCTCCTGCACGCGGCGCTTCGCGAGGAGCTGGGCGAGCACGTCCAGCAGGCCGGATCGCTGGTGGCGCCCGACCGGCTCCGGTTCGACTTCAGCCACCGGGGCCCGCTCGGCCGGGAGGAGCGCCGGGCGATCGAGCGCCGCGTGAACGAGGCCGTGTGGGAGAACCGCACGGTGGAGCGCGACCGCCGCGGCTACCGGGAGGCGCTCGAGGACGGGGCCATCGCCCTCTTCGGCGAGAAGTACGGCGACGAGGTGCGCGTGGTCACGGTGCCCGGCGTCAGCAAGGAGCTCTGCGGGGGGACCCACGTCCGCACGACGGGCCAGATCGGCCTCTTCACGATCGTCTCCGAGACCGGCGTCGCGGCCGGGATCCGTCGGATCGAGGCGGTGACGGGCCCGGAGGCCTACGGGCGCGTCCTCGAGATGGAGGACCGCCTGGGCGAGCTCGAGCGGCTGCTGGGCGTCCAGGAGCCGGAGCTGGCGTCCCGGGTCGAGGCGCTGCGCGAGGAGAACGAGCGCCTCCGGGACGCGGTGGAGAGCGAGCGCCGCCGCGAGGCCCGGGAGGTCGCCGTGGAGCTGGCCGACGGCGCCGAGGAGCTCGACGGCCGCGGCCGGGTGGTGCTCCGCACCGACGTGGAGCTTCCCGGCGGGAGCGACCTGGCCGAGTTCGGCGACCGGCTCCGCGACGCCCTCGGCAGCGGCGCGGCCCTGGTGCACGTCTCCATCCCCGACGAGGAGAAGCAGGCCTTCCTCTCGGTGGTGACCGACGACTGGATCAGCCGGGGGGTGAAGGCCGGCGACCTGGTGCGCGAGGCGAGCGAGGCGACGGGCTCCGGGGGCGGCGGCCGCCCGCACTACGCCCAGGGCGGGGTCGGAAACGCCGCGCCGGTGGGCGAGGCGCTGGAGACGGTTCGGGATCGGCTCCTCCGGGCCCTGGACGGCGGGGCGTGACCGGGGCGATGGAGGGGCGACCGGCGGACGGTTCCGGCGACGGCTCCGGCGCCCGGGGCCGCGCCCTGGCGTGGCTTCGTCCCCGCCTGGAGGACGGGGTGCCGCCCGACCTGGCGGAGGCGGTCCGTGCCTGCGTCCGCGCCGCCGAGGCCGGGCCCGACACGCCGGTGCCGGAGCTGCTGGCCCGGGCCGCCGTCTCGGAGCTCGACCGGCTCGGCGACCGCCCGGCCGACCGCGAGACGGCGGTCCGCCTGCTGGCGGCGGACGCGGCCCTGACCTACGCCTTCGAGTCCGCGGCGGAGACGGGGGCCGACGTCCCGGCCCTCGCCGACGGGGTCGGCCTGCGGGGCCTGATCGGCGACCGCCTCGCCGGCCTCGCCGAGGGGGAGGGCGCGTGAGCGACCCGGGCGGCCGCCCTTCTCTGGTCGATCTCCACTGCCACTTCGTCCCCGGGGTGGACGACGGGGCCCCCGATCCGGAGGCCGCCCTCCGCTACCTGGAGGAGGGCCTCGAGGGGGGCGTGACCCGGGTGGTCGCCACCCCGCACCTGCCGGCGTCCCGGGCCGACGGGTCCTTCCGCCGCCGCGTCCTGGAGCGCTACCGGGAGCTGGAGGCCGCGGCCGCCGAGCGGTTGCCCGACCTCGGCCTGAGCCTGGCCTACGAGGTCAGGCTCGACGGGGCCCGGATCGACGCCGCCGACCGGGGGCTGTGGCTGGGGCCCGGGGGACACGTGCTGGTGGAGTACGACCGCTTCCGGGTCCCGTCGGACCCGATGGCCCCGATCCGCCCGCTCCTGGAGGCGGGGCTGATCCCGGTTCTCGCGCACCCGGAGAGGTACGTGAACGCCGCCCGGGCCGGGGACTGGATGGACGCCGTGCGGGAGGCCGGCGTTCTGCTGTGCCCGAACGCGGTGAGCCTGACCGGGGCGAACGGCCCCGACGCGGCGCGGGTCTCCCGCGGCCTGCTGGCGTCGGGCCGGGCCGACCTGGTGGCGTCGGACCACCACGCCCGCCCGGACCGCTCGTACGGGCTCGGCCCGGCCTGGGAGCTCCTGTCGGAGGCGGGCTCGCCGGAGGCCGCGCGGGTGCTGATGTCGGAGAACCCGGCGGCGGTGCTGGAGGGCCGCGAGACCGCGACGGCGCCCGAGGCGCGCCTGGAGGACGCGGCCACCGCGGGCGACGCCCGCCCGGGCGGGGCCCGGGGAGGGCTGGCGTGAGCCCGGACGACGCCGGCCGCGAGGGCTGGGACCCCACCCGGCCCCTGAGGGAGGGCGAGCAGCGCCCCCGCCCCGCGGATCCGGGGCCGGAAGTCGACGCCGGGGACGCCTCGGCGCCGGCCCGAGACGCCGACGCGGGCGCCGGCGAGGGGCCGACGCCAGGGGACGCCGGGGGGCCGGAGACGGAGGAGGCCGTCGACCCGGCCGGGGCCGACGGGGCGGGGACGGAGGCGATCGGGGAGGCCCCGGTCCTCCTGCCCCATCTCGAGCGGCTGGCGGCGCTGGCGACGCGGGCCTCGGGCCTCGAGGAGGGGGCCGCCCGCTACGCCGCCTGGGTGGTGCGGACGCTCCGGGCCGGCGGCAAGCTGCTCGTCTGCGGCAACGGCGGGAGCGCCGCCACCGCCGAGCACGTGGCGGCCGAGTACGTCGTCCGGTTCGAGCGGACGCGCCGGGCCCTGCCGGCGGTGGCCCTCACGGGCAGCGGCCCGATGACCACGGCGGCGGCCAACGACTTCTCCTTCGCCGAGCTCTTCGAGCGCCAGCTCGCCGCCCTCGCCGGCGGCGACGACCTGGTGGTGCTCCACTCGACCAGCGGGGAGTCGGAGAACCTGGTCCGGGCCGCCCGGGCGGCTCGGGAGGCCGGGCTGAGGACCGTGGGGCTGCTGGCCGGCGGCGGCGGGCGGCTGGCCGAGGCGGTCGACCTGGCGCTGGTGGTGCCCACCGACGAGGGGGCCCGGGCCCAGGAGCTGCACCTGGCCGTGGAGCACGCCGTGGTCGACCGCGTCGAGACAGTCTTCGCCGGAGACGACGACCGGGACCCGGCGACGGGAACCGGGCCGTCCGATCCGTGAACGCGACGGGAGGAGGCGAGCGATGAGGGGCGTCGTCAGGGCCACCAAGGCGGGCTACGTTCTCGTCGAGACGGAGATGGGCGAATTCGCCGTGGCCGAGGTGATGGGGGGACGCGTCGACCTCCACGACGAGGTGACCGGCGACCTGGAGACCACGGGGGAGACCACGCTGGACCTCGACGAGGCGGGGGGCGAGCTCGAGGTGTACGTGCACGAGACCGGATGCTCGAAGGCCGTGGCGGCCGAGCGGGTGCGGCGGCTGAGCCGGTGACAGGGACGAGGAGACGCGCCGTGAGCGACCCCCGTAGGATCGCGCTGCCCGGCGTGGCCGGGAAGCGGGCGCTGGTGACCGGAGGCTCCCGGGGCATCGGACGGGCCACCGTCCTGACGCTGGCCCGGGCGGGCGCCTCGGTGGGGTTCTGCTACCGGTCCGCCGGCGACGCGGCCGAGGAGGTCGTGCACCGGGCCCGCGAGGCGGCGACGCCGACGGCCGGGGACACGGCGTCGGAGCCCGGCACGTCGCAGTGCTGGGCCGAGGCGGCCGACCTCTCCCGGGAGGAGGAGGTCGACCGTCTCTTCCGGCGGGTCGACGAGGAGTTCGGCGGGCTCGACCTCTTCGTGGCGAACGCGGGCGTCTGGAACGAGGAGGCCGTGGACCTGCGCCGCATGACCACGCCCCAGTGGCGCCGGATGCTGGAGGTGAACCTCACCTCCGTCTACCTGACCGCCCGGGCGGCCGCCACGCGGATGGAGGGGGAGGGCCGGATGGTGCTGGTCTCGTCGACGGCGGCCCAGCGGGGGGAGCCCGGCCACAGCCACTACGCCGCCTCCAAGGGCGGGATCGTCTCCTTCGCCAAGTCCCTGGCCGGCGAGCTGGGCCCGGAGGGGATCACCGTCAACGTCGTGGCCCCGGGCTGGGTCGACACCGACATGAGCGCGTCGGTGCTCCGGAGCGACGAGCGCGAGGAGGTGCTGGGGGAGATCCCCCTGGGCCGCGTGGCCGAGGCCGAGGACGTGGCCGGGCCCGTCGCCTTCCTCCTCTCCGACCTGGCCCGCCACGTCAACGGCGAGGTGCTCAACGTGAACGGCGGCGCCGTCCTCTGCGGATGACCGACGACATCGAGCTGCATCCCCCGGACGGGCTCGTGGAGGTGGCCGAGGCGCTCGAGAGCCGCGGCCACGAGGCGTGGGCCGTGGGCGGCGCGGTGCGCGACGCGCTGGCGTCGGGGACGGGGGCCGACTGGGATCTGGCCACCGACGCCCGCCCGCAGGAGGTGGAGCGGATCTTCCGCCGCACCGCCCCCATCGGCGTGGAGCACGGGACGGTGGGCGTCATCGCCTCCGACGGGGAGATGTACGAGGTGACGACCTTCCGGCTGGACGTGGAGACGGACGGCCGGCACGCGGTGGTGGAGTACTCCGATTCCCTCGAGGAGGACCTCGCCCGGCGGGACTTCACGATCAACGCCGTGGCGTGGCGCCCCTCCACGGGGGACCTCCGCGACCCGTACGGGGGCCGTGAGGACCTGCGGCGCAACCTCCTCCGGGCGGTGGGCGATCCGCCCCGCCGCTTCGCCGAGGACTACCTCCGGGTGCTCCGGGGGCTGAGGTTCGCGGGCCGTTTCCGGATGGAGATCGACCCGGCCACCCGGGAGGCGATGGAGGAGGCCGTCGGCCGCACCGAGGGCCTCTCGGCCGAGCGGATCCGGGAGGAGCTGGTGAAGGTGCTGGGCGACCGGCAGCCCTCCGACGCCCTGCGCCTCTACCGGGAGTTCGGGCTGCTGGAGGTCTGGTACCCCGAGGTCGCGGAGGCCGCGGAGGCGGCCGGCCGCTGGGAGCTCAACCTGGGGGCCGTCGACGCCATCTCCCGTCGTCGCCCGCTGGTGCGCCTCGCCCGCTGGCTCGTGCCGATCTCGGAGGAGGGCGACGAGCGGGAGGAGGCGGGCCGCGAGCTCATGGAGCGCCTCACGTTCTCCAACGCCGCCACCGACCGGGTGGCCGCCCTGCTGGGCCACTACGACCGGATCCCGGGCCCCATGGACTCGGACGCGCAGATCCGGACCTGGCTCTCGGAGGTCGGCCGGGACCACGTCCGCGACCTCTTCCGCCTCCACATCGCCGGGGTCCGCGCCGCCGGCGGGGCCGGCAGCGAGCGGGGCCGCATGCTGACCTACCTCTGGCGCCGGGTGCACGGAGAGCTGCTCTCCGGCCTCCCGCTGGACGTCACCGACCTGGCGGTGAGCGGCCGGGACCTGATGGAGCTGGGCGTCGAGGAGGGCCCGGCGGTGGGGCT
>CAYZLN010000047.1:0-10517 GCA_964479295.1 uncultured Gemmatimonadota bacterium | reverse complement strand
CAACAACTTATGGAGGGCGGCCGACATCGGACGTCGGCGATCCGGCCGCTGACCCCTGGAGGACGCTCTCTCTTCGCCAGAGGCCTCGCGGAATGCAAGGGATCGGGGGCGTAGCCCATCGACCTCGGCGGTCGGGCCGTCACGGCGTACCGAAAGACGTCGGCCGACGGCTACCGGGAGACGCGGACCCTCGGTGTCGGGGAGACGCTGTCGCCGGTGGAGGCCCCCGGCGTGGACGTCGAGGCGGGAACGTGCTGGTGTAGACCGGGAGGTCGAGGCGGCCGTCTTCAGCCGCCGTCCCCGTCGCCCTCCTCCTCGATCACCCGGTCGATCCGCTCCGCGAAGGCCACGAAGGCGTCCAGGTCGTGGGCCAGCGTGTCGTGCACCAGCTCGTCGAGCTTCCGGAGGCGACGACGGACCGTCTCTGCGTCGACCATCAGTCCCCGGCCCCTTCAGAGCTCTCCGCCCCCCGGCCGACCCCGCCGTCGGACGCGCTCGCTCCCCCTTCCGGGCCGCGGCGTCCGAACCGACCCGTGCGGAGGCGGTCAGACACGGCCGCGTCCAGCCGCTGCCGGAGGGTCCGCAGGTCGCAGTAGCGACTCTTCTGGCGCACCGTCCAGCGGACCCGCTCGGGCTCCGAGCGGGAGAGGAGCAGCTCACGCCCCCGGATCACCCGGTCGGCGAGAAGAGGCGGCGCGTCGTTGAGGATCACGAGGTCGACGCCTTCCGGGGCGTGGCCGCGGCGACGGCGCCCGATCCCGTCTTCGGAGGAGGCGAGCGCCTCGACCAGGTCTCCGTGGATCTCCGACCACGTCTCCAGCCGGCCGCGTCCGGCGTCGTCGGCCTCCTCGCGCAAGTAGACCGCCACGTCGACGTCGCTCGGGCCTGCGCTCCCCGGGATACTACCCACCCCGCTCCACGTCCTCCAGCCGCAGCACCTCTGTGCCCGGGTAGTAGGTGTCGAGGATCTCGGGCCACCCGGCGCCCCGGCGCGCCCGCTCGACGGCGCCCCACTGGCACATCCCCACGCCGTGGCCCGAGCCCCGGCCCTCGACGGCGACGCCGCCCTCCTCCGGGGGCTCGACCACCTCGAACCAGGTCGACCTGAGCGCCTCGCCCCCGGGCGAGGCCAGCACGCCCGGGATCTCGCGCGTGCCGAAGCGGAGGGTGTCGGACGCCTCGCCGCCGTCGACGCCGCTCTCCGGGCGGGCGGCCGTCCCGCCGCCCGCCCGCTCCGCCACCACCGTCAGCTCGGTGACTCTGCCGTGCCCGGTGCGGGCGGTGGCCTCGACGCTGCGCACCGTCCCGAGGTCGGCGGGGTCGAGCCCGGCGGCCCGCGCCGCCGCAGGCCGGACGGCCTCGTCCACCTCGCGTGCCGTCCACTCGCGGCTCCACCGGTGGTGGGGCGAGGCGGCGCAGTAGTCCTCCGCCTCCGCGTCGCCGCCGGGGGCGTCCACCAGCGGCCGGAGGTACGGCCGGGGCTCCTCCTGCCAGATCTCCTCGGGGCGGGCCGTGCGCCCGCCGCACGTCGAGTGGTAGAAGGCCAGGGCGAGGCGGCCGTCCCGGACGAGCACCCGGTCCCGGGTCTCCTCCACCGCCCGTCGGCCCGCCTCCCGCTCGGCCAGCCGGCCGGGGTACGACTGGTCGACCTCGGGGTCGGCCACCAGGTCGACGCCCAGCGAATCGCGGAGGCCCCGGTCGGCGACGAAGACGGTGTAGCTGCGGGCCGCCACCGCCTGGGCCTTCGCCGCCTCGAACGCCTCGAGCCCCTCGCCGCCCAGCTCCGACGACACCACCGAGGCCAGGTACGTCTCGCGCTCTACGCGGCTGGCCACCGTGAGGGTCCCGCCCGGCAGGTGAATGACCTCGGCGCGGCCCCGGTACGGGCGGCCGTCCAGGAAGACCGCGGCGTCGTCCGGCTCCGGCACGACCCGGAGCCGTCCGGCCGAGGTCTCCAGCTCGCCCCACGGCCCCCACGCGGTGGCGCCGCCCCCGGCCACCAGGAAGTGGAAGGGCTCGTACGCGTCGGCCCGGGCGACGGTCTCGCCGGAGCCCGCGGCGACCAGCCGGACCGGACCGTCGGAGAAGACCGTGGCCGTGTCCCGGCCGAGCAGGACCGCGACCGAGAGGGTGTCGGCCGACACCGCGACGGCCGCGCCTTCATCTCCTCCCCCCGCTCCCGGAACAGCCGACGCCTCCGGCCCCGAGCAGCCGGCGGCGAGGAGAGCGGCCAGGGCCAGCACGAGCGCGCACGGGCCGGGCGGGGCGAGGGCCCGGACGGTCGGCCGCTCCCCCGTCACGACCCGTCCGACCGCCGTGGCCGGGAGAGCTCGCCCTCACCGCCCCCCTCGTCGGCCGCGTCGGAGCCCTTCCGCCGCAGCCGGAAGCGGGCCGTGTCCCCCGCCGCCACCGAGTCCACCACGACCTGCAGGCCCGGCGGGGCGGCGCGGTAGGCGAGCCCGGGCCCTCCGCGTTGCGACTCGACCTCCCAGGCGTCGGGGTCCCCCCCGGGGCTGACGGACACGGTCGCCTCCGTCAGCGCCGTGTCCGGCGGGGCGGCCACGGCCACCTCGAGGAGGCCCTCGCCGCCGTCCTCGATCGACACGCCCGCAGCATGGCGCACGCGCCACCAGCCGGCCGCCTCGCCCGCGGTGGCCGCCCACCACCCCGGGCGGCCCGCGACGCTGTCCAGCACCGCCCCGAGCCGGTCCGCCCGTCCCATGTCGACGAACTGGGTGTGGAGGTTCAGAAGCGCGACGCCGCCGAGGCGCCGGATCTTCCGGAAGCCGTCGACGATGGCCTCCAGGCCCCTGTCCCAGTCCAGGCCGTCGTTGACCAGAACGTTGTAGTCGTCCTTCATCACCCGGGGAAGGACGACCATGGCGCGGTCGGAGGCGCCCGTGCGGTGCAGCTCGGGCGCGGCCGAGCGCGCCTGGTTCTCCGCCGCCACGTAGTCGCCCCCCGCCTCGGCCCAGGCCGCCAGCGTCACCGAGTCGAATCGCTCCTCGGGCGGGCGCAGGCCCCGCACCTCGCGGCCCGACCAGGCCTCCGTCGCCCGGCGGCTGCGGCGGAGCCGCACCCGCTGGTCGTCGGGGCTCCGGCCGGCCAGCGTCTGGTGGTCGGACGTGTGGGTCCCGACTTCTCCGGCCGAGGAGACGGCCTCGGCGATCTCCTCCTCGTCCTCCACCAGCCCGTGGACCACGAAGAAGGTCCCCGGGAGCTCGATGCGGCGCAGGAGCTCGGCCAGGACGCGGGCGTTCTGCGGCTCGGCCTCCACGTCCTCCGTCACGAGCAGCGCCGCCTCCCGCCCGTCGGGCCAGGCCGCGAGCCAGGCCATGGGCCGGCGCGCCGCCCAGAGAAGCGCGCCGACGTGGAGGCGGCGGAGCCGGCGGGCGTCGAGCTCCTGCGCGCCGTCGGTTCCCAGGAAGCCGAACCACACCACCCGACCGCCGCCCTCCGTCCGGCGGGCGAGGGCCCCGGTGACCGCGTCGTCGGTCCCCTCGGCCGGAGCCGGGCTGAGGCCGAAGTCCGACCAGTACGCCCCCGGCTCGTCGGTGGCCAGCGCCACCTGGAGGTCGGGCCACATCTCCACACGGCTGCCCGGGGCCAGGCCGTGGGAGAACGGGAGGCCGGCCGGGACCGTGAGGAAGAGGCCGTCGCGGGCGCCCGGCTCGCGCACCGTCTCGGCGCCGGTGAGCGAGCGGAGCACGCTCCAGCCCCGCCATTCGCACGCCTCGTCCCGGCTGGCCACCGGCCCCTCGAGGACGAGTCCGCCCCCGTCCCGGAGGTGCCGGAAGAGGGCCATGCCGACCCCGAAGGGGAGACAGGGGGCCACGGGGACCACGAGCACCGTCCCCGGGTCGAGGCCCGCTATACCGGCCTCACCCGACACCTCGGTGACGCTCCCCCCGGCCGAGTCGGCCAGGGCCCGCCAACGGTCCATCTGCCGCGCGTGGCCGGCGTCGGGGTCGTCGAGGAAGCCGGCGCTGGCTCCCGAGGCGAGCAGGGCCACCCGGAAGCCGCCCCCGACCGTGGCCGGCGCGGCGGGCTCGATCGTCGGGACCGGGTTCTCCGCCACCTCCGGCTCCTCCGAGCGGATCATGGCGTCCAGGTCCACGGACCTCCACAGCAGCACCGCCGCCGCCACGACGCCGGCCGCCACGAGCCCGAGGAAGGCCAGGCTCGTGAGCCACCGGGCCGACTCCCGGGCGCGCGGCACCGGCTCGTCTCCGGGCGTCACCGGCCGTCCTCGTCTCCCGGGCCGTCCCCGTGGGCGTGGCCGCTCCCGTCCTCTTCCTCTCCCTCTTCCGGCGGCTCGTGGAGGTGGAAGTAACGGGTGCCCTCCTCCCCCTCGTCCCCGGACCCGCCCGGCTGGCGGGCGAGACGGAGCTTGTACGCCACGTAGGTGGCCAGCCCCACCACCACCGTGACCAGGATGGTCACGACGACGATGGCCACGATCAGGTCTACCAGCTCCATGGGTCTCTCCGCTCTGAGTTGGTCACGTCCGGGCCTTGGTCGGCGCCTCGTCCCGCTCGAGCTTGCCCCATCCCATCTCCAGATCCCCCGCCTCCTCCAGCGCCGCGAAGACCTTCGAGACGTCGAGCCACAGGAGGTAGAAGAACCGGTACACCAGCGCCAGCGGCACCATCCGGAGGTCCTCCTCCTCCATGGAGACCGTCACCAGCGCCAGCACGAAGTCCAGCACCGTCAGCAACAGCCACCAGTAGAGGAGGGGCTCGGTGAACCCGTAGACCAGCGCCACGGCCGCGAAGAAGACGTGGCCGTAGACGTTCATCACCGGCCACACGAAGCCCTCGAAGGCCAGCTCCAGCGTGGACAGCCAGAGGGGGAAGTCGGGGAAGGGGCGCACGAGCACCTCCTTCCGCTTGCGCACCGCCTGCAGCAGGCCCCGCGTCCACCGGTAACGCTGCTGTACCAGGTCGATCATCGACTCCGGCGCCAGCGTCCAGGCGACGCAGTCCTCCTCGTAGAAGACCTTCCAGCCCTGGCTGACGAGCTCGAGCGTCAGATCGGCGTCCTCGGCGAAGGTGTCGCTGGCGTAGCCGCCGGCCTCCTGGAGGGCCGTCCGGCGGAAGACGCCCACCGGCCCGGGTACGATGTTGACGGCGGCCACGAAGCCCTGGGCCCGGCGGGGCATGTTGAGCCCCTCCACGTACTCCAGCGCCTGGAGCCAGGTCAGAAGGCTGTTCCGGTTCTCCACCTTCACGTTTCCCGCCACCCCCCCGACGCTGGGGTCGCGGAAGTGAGGCATGGCCGCCTTCAGCGCCCCGGGCTCAAGCCGCGAGTCGGCGTCCATGGAGAGGACGAAGGGATGGCGGCTGACCGAGATACCGGCGTTGAGGGCCGCCGCCTTCCCCGCGTTCTCCTGGGTGACCACGCGCACCTCGACGCCGCCGTGCCGACCCTCCCAGCGCCGCGCCCGCTCGAGGGTGGCGTCGTCGGAGCCGTCGTCGACGACGACGATCTCGTACGTCGGGTAGTCGAGGCGCATCAGACTCTCCAGCGCCCGGTCCAGCACCTTCTCCTCGTCGAAGGCGGGCACCAGCAGCGACACCCCCGGCCACTCGTCGGGGTGCGGCCATCCCCCCTCCGCCTCGTCGGGCGCCACGTCCCGCTCCAGGTGGTGCAGCACCGCCAGCCAGAGCAGCGAGAAGTAGCGGACCAGAAGGATCGCCAGGAAGACGAGCAGGGTGACGACCATCGCCCGGAGCAGGAACTGCTCCGGCCCGACGAAGACGAACCAGAAGAAGAGGCCGCTGGCCACGAGGAGCAGGGCCATGAACCGGAGGCTGACCAGGAACGACCGTCGGGGCGACACGGCTCAGAACCTCCAGCTCACGCCGAGGTTCGCGCCCAGGCCCTCGTACCCGTCCACGCGGCTGCGCACGTACTCGGCGCCGAGCCGGACGGACGCGTCGCCGGCCCGGTACTCCAGCCCCCCCTCGCCGAAGAACGAGAACTCGAGCTCGGTCCCTTCGGATTCTCCGTGCAGCCGCACCACCGAGGCACCGGGCTGGACCCGGGCGCGCCAGCCCAGGCCGGTCTCGTCCCGGGGCCGCTCCGCTTCGAGGGAGAGGCCGTGGGTCCAGGAGAGCGCCGGCGACCAGTACGTGGCCGATCCGGCCTCGGTGACGGGGGCGGGGCCGGTGGTGGTCAGCATCCGGGTGGCGTACCCGGCCCTGAGCCGTCCGCCGAGGCCCACGGACCGGTCCAGCGCCGCCTGGGCGACGAAGCGGCCGTTCTCCACTCCCCCGCCCCGGACGCTGGAGCCCTCGACCGACGTCCACAGCCCCCAGTCCCCCCCGAGCGGCCGGAAGACGCTGGCCTCGAAGCGGTCGATCCGGGTCCGGTCACGCACGGAGGCCAGGGTGAGCGTCGTCGGGTGGGCGAGGCCGTGGCGGTAGGCGGCCTCCAGCCCCAGCGCCGGCACGGCGACCTCGGCCCCGACCACGGGCTCCGTGTCCGTGCTCTCCAGGCGCTCGGCGCCCACCCGGAGGGCCGTGCGGACCGTCGCCTGTCGCCACCACCCGATCCAGCCGACGTGGCCCACGGGACCGACCTCCTCCTCGGGTCCGACGACCGTCGGCCCGCGGACCGAGCGGACCCCGGTGCGGGCCACCAGCCGGTGGGTGTCCCAGCCCGGGTCCAGCACGGCGCGCCCGGCCACGCCCCAGCTCCGGTAGTCGTCGGAATCGACGTACAGGTCGGTCTCCACCCCGAGGCCCGTCGGATCCCGCTCGTCCACCACGGCGCGGGTCTCCTCCTGCAGCGCTTCCCGGCCCTTCCGGGCCCGTCCGTGCTCCGGCTCCACGGTGAGGGCGTCGACATATCGGGCCTCCGCCTCCGGGCGCCGGCTCCGCCACCGGAGGATGTCGGCCGCCAGCGTCAGGTCGTCGGCCGTGGCCTCCTCGTCGCGTGCCAGCCCCTGCAGGAGGGCCAGGGCGCCGTCGTCGTCGCCCGACCAGAGGCGGTACCGGGCCAGCCGCCGGCGCAAATCGGCGGAGGGACGGGCCTCCGCGGCCGCGAACGGCCAGGCGTCGCCGGCTCCCGGAGGGGCGTGGGCCGTCCGCCGTCCCAATGACTCGAGCACGGCGACGGCCTCCCTCGGGGTGTCCCGGCGGGTGGCCAGAAGCTCGGCCAGCTCGAGGCGCGGGGCCTCGTCGTCGGGCCGGAGGAAGACGGCCGTCCGGTACAGCCGCTCGGCCCGGGCCAGCTCGCCCCCGGCGGCCGCCGCACGGGCACGCGCCAGGGCCGGGCCCGGGGCGGCGTCCGACGCCGGAAGCGGCATCGCCGCCCGGAGGAGGGCCCGCAGCTCCGCCGCGTCGCCGGCCTCCGGGCCCTCCGGCGAGACGGCGGCCAGCGCCCGCCACGCCGGCACGGTCGCCCCGGCGGCGTACAGCGCCCGCGACAGCGCGAGCCGCAGCTCGTCCGGGGCGGCCCCCTCCGGCGCCTCCGCCAGCAGGGCCCGGTACTCGTCGGCGGCCTCGCGATGGCGGCCGAAGGCGAAGAGCAGGTCGGCCCGCTCCCGGCGGACCGCCCGGTCGTCGGGCCGGTCGTCGATCATCCCGTCGTAGAGGGGGAGCGCTTCCTCCAGGTCGCCCGTCCGCCACCGCAGCCGCGCGAGCGAGAGGCGCGTCTCACGGTCCGCGTCGTCGCCCCTCTCCGCGAGGACCCGCTCGTAGGCCTCCTCGGCCTCCGCGAGCCGGCCCGTCCGCTCGAGGGCGCGGGCATACTCGAGCCGGACGTCGTGGTCGGCGGGCCGGTCGTCGAGCCAGGCCCGCATCTCCCGGATCGCGAGCTCGTCCCGGCCCATCTCGACGAGGGGCGTGACCCGCGCCCAGAGCCGCTCCTCCGGCCCCCTCGGCGGGGTCGCCTCCTCCTCCGGAGGCTCGGCGCGGACGAGCCCGGACAGGGTCGGAAGCTCGTACTCGGGCACCTCCGCGGGGAAGTTCAGCCCCTGCTCGCGGAGCCCGGGCGCCAGCACGAAGCGCTGCGGAAAGACGGCGAACACGATAGCGAGCAGCACCCCGAGGGAGGCCGCCACCAGTGCGCCGAACCGAACCCAGTACGGGACGACGCCCCGGCGGTCGCTCACGACGAGCCCCCGGCGCCCCGCCTCATCCCGTGAGCTCGTGGAGCCGGTCGGCGTCTCTCGTGCTCCCGAGCACCTCCGCCTCCTCCGACGCCCCGCCGCCGGCCGTCTCCCCCACCGCCTCGCGGATCCGGCGCAGGAAGCTCTCGGCCTCCGACGGCACGGTGTCCGAGAGCCACGCCGCCGGCCGCCCGGCCAGCACACCTGCGAAGTCGCCGACCTCCGAGCGCACGAGCCCGGCCAGCCGCTCCGCCGCCCTGTCGGGGTCGTCGGCCGGAATCCGAACCACGGTGAAGACCCTCGAGCCCTCGTCCGACAGCCGCTCCCTCAACGCTGCGCGGAAATCGGTCTCGTCCAGCGGCTCCGGCGGCCCTCCGTCCGCCGCCGGCGTCCCGGCTTCCCGCGGCTCGGCCTCCTCCACGGCCCCCGGATGGGTGCCCCCCCGCGAGCGGGCCAGCTCGAGCCGGGAGGACAGCTCCTCGACGTTGAGCCCCCCGGTCATGCACTCGTCCGCCCCGGCGCGAAGCAGCGCCGCCCGGTCGGAGGCCCGGAAGGGCTCGTCCGAGACGACCACCACCGGAACGCCAGGTCGGAGACGGCGACAGACCCGGCAGGCCTCCAGGCCCTCCTCGAGTCGATCTCGGCCGAGGCTGATCAGAACGAGCCCGTACGGCTCGTCCGTCTGAAGGCGGGAGACCAGGTCGAGGGGGTCGCCGGCCCGGGTCACCGGATAGCTCTCGCGGAGCCAGCTCTCCAGCTCCTCGGCCAGCGGGGCGTCGAGCTGTAGCCGGAGCAGCTCCTCGCTGTCCGCAGCGGCGGGATCGGACGAGCGTCTCGCCGGCCGTCCGTCGGGCGCGACGAGGCCCTCGCCCTCCTTGAGCGACAGGGTTACGTCGGGCTGCGCCGGGCGGCCTCCGCCCAGGCTCCGGATCGAGAGGCGAAGGAGCCCGCTCCCCTCCTCGCGGAGCTCGAAGACGCCCGCGGCCGCCTGGCTCACCAGCTCGGACGAGAGCGGCAGCTCGCCGCTCAGCTCCCGCGTGGTCGTCGCCAGCACGGTGGCCGACGTGCCGTCGACGAAATCGACGAAGGCGCTGGCCGCGCTCCCTTCGCCCCGGCCCTCCCAGAGGGCGGTGCCGGGGTCGAAGGCGATCCGCGTCGGCGAAGGCCCCAGAAGGGAGGCCAGCTCCAGGTAGACTTCCTCGGGCGACGCCGCCCGCCGCAGTCGCACCTCGTAGTCGCCCCGGAAACCCAGGAGGCGGAGGCGTCCGTCCAGCCACGCCCCCTCGAGGTCGCACCCGAAGCGGCGGGCGGCGTCGAAGATGCGGTCCGGCCGCGCCCGGGTGACCAGCGCCACACGCTCGCCCTCGTCGAGCCCCGCCTGAAGGAACTGCGCGACCGCGGCCGTCCGGGCCGGCACAGGCGCCGCGGTGAGCAGGTGGAGCCCACCCGCCTCCAGGCCAGCCGTGCGCTCGTCCAGGGGTTCGACCCCGGTGGAGAGGGACCGGGACGACACGTCTTCACTCCCAGTGGCCATTGTCTTCTCGATCGAGTTCTCGATGGAGCGTCCCCCCGTTCTCTGGGGCCGGTGGCCGCACGGACGTTTTCGGGCCTGCGGCAGCGCATTCGAACGTATCCAATTCGCAAGAGACGATCCCGGCCGTGACACCTTCGGCGAGGACCCTCAACAGCCCTGTTCCGTCCCGGACCTTCGCGAGTTCGTCGAGGGACGGTCGGCCCGCTGAAATGTCACGCCACGGCCACGCCCCGACCCGATCCTGCACGAGGCTTCGCAGATTGCAAGGCACGGCCCGGGATGCTTCCGTCAGCCCCCGGACGCCTCGTCGCGCAGGCTCCCGCGGTCGTGCTCCACCATCCGGCGGATCATCTCCGGGAAGCTCACGCGGGGCCTCCAGCCCAGCTCCCGCTCCGCCCTGGAGGGGTCGGCCACCAGCGCCTCGACCTCGGCCGGCCGGAAGAACTCCTCGTCCACGACCACCAGGGGCTCGCCGGTGTCGGCGTCCAGGCCCTGCTCGTCGACGCCCTCGCCCTCCCAGGCCAGCTCGGTCCCGACCGCCTCGAAGGCCACCTCGCAGAGGCGCCTCACCGTCCGGGTCTCGCCGGTGCCCACCACGTAGTCGTCGGGCTCGTCGCGCTGCAGCATCCGCCACATGGCGTCCACGTAGTCGCCGGCGAAGCCCCAGTCGCGCCGGGCGTCGAGGTTGCCGATGCGGAGCTCGTCCTGCAGGCCCAGGTCGATGGCCGCCGCGGCCCGGGCCACCTTCCGGGTGACGAACTCGAGACCCCTCCGGGGGCTTTCGTGGTTGAACAGAATCCCGCTGACCGCATACAGGTCGTAGCTCTCCCGGTAGTTCACCGTGATGAAGTGGCCGTAGACCTTGGC
>CAYZLN010000046.1:7899-10577 GCA_964479295.1 uncultured Gemmatimonadota bacterium | reverse complement strand
CCGTCCGGCGGGTCCGCGGCGTCGACCTGCCGCCGGACCTCCTCCAGCTCCCCCTCCACCTCCTCGAGGCGCTCGGTCTTCGCCGCCAGCGTCCCGGACCGCTCCTCGAGCCGCTCCTCCGCCGACTCCAGGCGGGCGCGGGCCCCCTCCAGCTCGCGCTCGGCCTCGTGGACGTCGGACTCCAGCGCCCGGACGGCCCCGGGCACCGACGCGGGCCGGTCCACGTCCAGCCCGCAGGCCGCCGCGTCCTCCAGCAGCGCCGCCCGCTCCTCGGTGGCCCGCTCGCGACGCTTCCGCAGGCCGCGGCCGGCGAAGAAGAGGCCCCCGCCGACCAGCAGGCCTCCCCCCGCCGCGAGCAGCCAGACCGGCCGGACCAGGTCGTCGCTCGGGACGAAGAAGGTGACCCCGATGGCCACCACGAGGACCGCGGTGCCGACCCAGTAGAGGGGGTCGGCGAGCTGGAGCAGGACCCCCGGGGTCTCGGCGCCCTCCAGCCGCCGCGCCCGGCTCTCCAGCTCGGCCTGCCGCACCTCGGCCAGCTCCTCCCGCAGGGCCTCGGCGCGCCGCTCCGCCTCGTCGCGCTCCCGCCGGCGCTCGCGCGCCTCCGTCTCGGCCTCCTCGCGCCCGCGCCGCGCCTCCTCGATCTCCTCCTCCAGCCGCTCCCGCTCGTCGGCCCGACGCTCCCAGCGCTGGAGCCTCCGGCGGGGGACGGCCGGGAGCTCGTCGAGCCGGCCGCGGGCCTCCTCCAGGTCGTCGGCGAGCCGGGCGACGCGGGCCCGGCGCGCGCGCTCGAGGCGCTCCTTCTCCTCCTCGAGACGGGAGAGCTCCTCGGCGACCTCGGAGATCTCGTCGAGCCGCCCGGCGAGCTCCTCCAGCGTGTCGCGCCGCTCCCGGAGGTTCTCGTAACGGGTCCTGACCCCCGGGTCGCCGGCGTCGCTGAGCTTGCCGGTGGACGGGGTGAGCCCGGCCTCGCCCCGGGCGCGCTCGCGGAGGGTCTCGACGCCCTCGGGGAGCCCGGACAGCACCTTCTTCAGCTCGGCCCAGAAGTCCCCCTCCTCCTTCTCGGGCAGCTCCAGCTCGCCCGACCGGACGCAGAAGAGGCCGGTGAGGCCGGCGTACTCGAGCCCGAGCTCGTGGAGGAGGGAGGGGCCGTCGCCGGGGTAGCGGTGGACGGTCCCGCCGAGCCGCAGCTCGATCTCGCCGGTCCCCTCCGCCGGGTCCCCGAAGCGGCCGAGCCCCTCGAGGACGGTCTCGGTGCGGGTGCCGCGGCGCTCCTCCCAGCGGAAGAGGTGGGAGAGGAGGAAGTCGAGGAGGGAGGTCTTCCCGGACTCGTTGGGGCCGTGGACCACGTGGAGGGGGGCGTCCAGCTCGAGGTCGACGTCGTCCAGCGGGCCGTAGCCCGCGACCCGGGCGCGGAGAAGCCGCACGGCTATGCCTGCTTCAGCGCCCGGGCGGCGACCTCGAGGGTGCGGTGCCGGAGCCCCTCGTCCGGCCCGTCGCCGGCCGACGCCCGCTCCTCGAGCCGCCGGCGGAAGTCGCGGAAGAGGTCGGCGCGGGCGGGGTCGAGCCCCACTGCGTCCCGGTCGAACTCCAGGCGGGCGAAGCCCTCCGAGAGCTCGTCGCCGAGCCGCTCCAGCGTCGCCCTCAGCTCCGCCTCCTCGATCCCGGCCAGGATGCCGTTCAGCACGACGGTCATCGAGCAGGCCCCGTCGGCGCGGTCGCGCAGCTCGTCGGCCAGCTCCTCCAGCTCCTCCTCCTCCCGGAAGGGGGTGAGCCAGCGGACGATCTTCTCGCGGTACGGGACGGGGAGGACGACCCGGTCGACCTCCGCCTCGGCCCGTCCGGCGCCTCCGTCCCCCCGGTCGGCGTCCCCGGCGTCGAGGTCGACCAGCACCGCCGAGCGCCGGCCCCAGGCGTGGGAGCCCACGGGCGAGGGGGAGCCGGCGTAGGCCACCGGCACCCGGCCGGCGCGGCGGACGTCGTGCTGGTGGTAGTGGCCGAGGGCGACATAGTCGACGTCCAGCCCCTCCAGCTCGCCGGTGCGGATCGAGAAGTACCGGTCGTCCGGCTCGTCCTCCCGGCTCTCGGCCTGGATGTGCGGGGCGGAGGCGTCGACCAGCGTGCCGTGCATCGCCAGCAGGCGGGGGGCGTCGCCCGCGAGCCCGTCGATCGCGGCGACCACCCGGCGGCGGAGGCCGGCGAAGGGGACCGGGCGAGAAGGGAAGGGAACGCCGAGGACCCGGACGTCCCCCACCCGGGCCGTCGAGACGGGCTCGTCGAGCAGCAGCCGGACGCCGTCGCCCCAGTCCTGGCCCGGCGCGTACGCCTCCCGGTCGTGGTTGCCGGGGAGGACGAGCACCGGCGCCGGCGCCCCGTCCAGCCGCTCCCGGACCCGCGCCCGGAGCTCCGCGTGGTCCTCGCCCCGGTCGAGGAGGTCGCCGGCGACGAGGACGGCGTCCGCGTCCCGGTCGCCGGCCGCCTCGAGGACGGCGTCCAGGGCCTCCCACCGGTCGGGTTCGTCCCCGGCGAGATGGAGGTCGGCCGTGTGGAGGATGCGTGTCACGTCGGCGGTCTCGGGGTCGCAGGGCTCGGCGCGACCGGCTACGCTTGGGCCGGACGGATCGGTAAGATAGGGCTGACGTCGGCAAGATAGGGCTCCGGGCGGCCCGAGAGAAACG
>CAYZLN010000046.1:6369-7799 GCA_964479295.1 uncultured Gemmatimonadota bacterium | reverse complement strand
GCCGGGTCCCGCGTCCGCCGCAGGGGAGGTCGCCGCTGAGCGTGCAGGTCTTCGAGCGTCGGTCCCGGGTGCCGGTCCCGGTCGAGGAGCTCGACGCCTGGCACGGGCGGGCGGGGGCCCTCGAGCGCCTCGTCCCGCCGTGGGAGCGGGTGCAGGTGGTCTCCGACCGGGCCGGGACCGGCCCCGGCTCGCGGACGGTGCTCCGGGTCGGTCGCTTCCCCTTCAGGAGCCGGTGGGTGGCCGAGCACTGGCCCCTGGACGAGGGCCGCGGCTTCCGGGACGTCCAGGTGGAGGGCCCCTTCTCCCTGTGGCGCCACGAGCACCGCTTCGAGGGCGCCGGCCCCGAGGCGTCGACCGTGGAGGACCGGATCGAGTACCGGCTCCCCCTGGGCCTGCTGGGCCGGGCGCTGGCGGGCCACTGGGTGCGCCGTCGGCTCGATCGGATCTTCGCCTACCGGCACCGGACCCTCGCCGGCGACCTGACGGCCCTCCGCGCCGGCCGGACCCGGCGCTCCCTCCGGGTGGCGGTGACGGGCTCGACGGGCCTGGTCGGCTCCGCGCTCGTGCCCTTCCTCCGGGCCGGCGGGCACGAGGTGCTGCGCATGGTCCGGCGCCCGCCCGAGGTCGGGGCCCCCGAGGTGCGGTGGGACCCGGAGGGGTTCGTGGACACCGAGGGGCTCGAGGGCGTCGACGCGGTGATCCACCTGGCGGGGGAGAACATCTTCGGCCGGTGGACGGAGGAGAAGAAGCGGGCGATCCGGGAGAGCCGGGTGGAGGGCACCCGGGTGCTGGCCCGGGAGCTGGCGGGGATGGAGCGCCCCCCGGAGGTCTTCGTGTCGGCGTCGGGGGTGAACTACTACGGGGACGCGGGCGACGAGCGGCTGGAGGAGGACGCCCCGCCGGGGGAGGGGTTCCTGTCGGGGGTGTGCCGGGGATGGGAGGAGGCGGCCTCGGAGGCGGCGGCCGCCGGCGTGCGGGTCGTCCGGATGCGCTTCGGCGTGGTCCTCACCCCCGACGGGGGCGCCCTCTCCCTCATGCTGCCGGCCTTCCGGCTGGGCCTCGGCGGCCCCGTCGGCGGCGGGGACCAGTGGGTGAGCTGGATCTCCCGGGACGACCTGGTGGGGGCGCTCCACCGGGCTCTGGTGGACGACGAGCTGACGGGGCCCGTGAACGCGGTGGCGCCCCATCCCGTGCGGAGCCGCGAGCTCGCCTCGGCGCTGGGGCGGGTCCTGCGCCGGCCGGCGCTGCTGCCCGTCCCGGAGGCGGCCGTCCGCCTGGTGGCGGGACAGATGGGCGAGGAGACCCTGCTGGCCAGCATCCGGGCGGTCCCGTCGGCCCTGGAGCGCTCGGGCTACCGCTTCCGGCACCCGGGCATCGAGCAGGCCCTGCTCCACATGCTGGGCCGGACGACGCAGGGGCCGTAGCCCCGG
>CAYZLN010000046.1:2901-6269 GCA_964479295.1 uncultured Gemmatimonadota bacterium | reverse complement strand
AGCTCGATGAGCCGGGCCAGGTAGCGGGGCTCGAAGAGGAGGTAGCTGGTGAAGTCCGCCTCCCGTCCCTCCCGGCTGCCGAGCCCGCTCAGCAGGAAGCGGACGGTCCGCGGCAGCTCCTCCCGGTGGCCGGTGGCCAGGGCGCCGAGGTCGCGGGAGGGACGGAGGACCATGAGCTCGACCCGGTGGAGGTCGTCCACGTCGCGGCTCCACCGGTCGCAGCTCTCCAGGATGCGGTTGATGCGCTCCAGCCGCGCCGCGTCGGCGTCGAGGGCGTCCAGGAAGATGTTGTTGAAGAGGGTCCCCAGCACCTGGGCCGGCGGCGGATAGCCCTCCACGGCGGGGGTGGCGGCCTCGTCGACGCTCCGGTCGTACCGGGCCGAGACGGCGAGGACCCGGTCGGCGCCCAGGTGTACGGCGGGGGCGAGGGGGGCGGCCTGCCGGATGCTCCCGTCCCCGTAGTACTCGTTCCCGACCTGCTCGGCCGGGAAGAGGACGGGCAGCGCCGAGGAGGCCATCACGTGGTCGACGGTGAGGTGGTCGCGGACGGCGCGGCGCTGGGGGCGCTCCCAGAGCTCCACGTCGGGGCGGCCCTGGACGAAGGTCACCGTCCGGCCCGTCTGGTACGAGGTGGCCGTGATGGCGGCCGCCCGCAGGCGCCCCTCGGCGATGTTCTCGGCGATGCCGGGGGGGTCGACGACCCGCTCGAGGAACCGGCGAAGGGGGGTCGTGTCCACCAGGCTCCGGGCGCTGGGTCCGAGACGGCTGCCGGCGGACCCGAGGGTCCAGAGCCAACGGGCGGCGGTGCGCGCCACGCTGACCGGGTCGGAGCGGAAGATGTTGCGGGTCGTCAGGGCCAGCCAGTGCCGGGCGAGGCTCTCGGTGGCCGCGCGCCAGGAGCCGGTGTGGGAGGCCAGGTAGGCGATGTTGATGGCCCCGGCGGAGACGCCGGTGAGGACCGGGAAACGGCCCTCGGGCCGGCGGCGCCCGATGTGCCGCAGCACCCCCACCTGGTACGCGGCTCTCGCGCCACCGCCCGAGAGGACGAGGGCCGGACGGCCGGGGTGGGACGGGGTCAACTCGGCGGGCTGGCGGCCGTCTCCGCAGGGTCGTCCGGGAGCAGCGAGGCGTGCCAGGCGTCCCGGGCCGGCCCCTCCCACCGTCCCTCCCTGAGCGCCCCGAGGCTGTCGACGGTCAGGTCGTAGACCGTGGTCCCCGGGCCCAGCGAGCCCTCGCGGGCCAGCTCGCGGAACCGCTGGCGGTCGACCGAGCGGATGCGGCCGTCCTCCCGGGGGTCGCGGAACCAGACCGCCGAGCTGTCGGTCAGCCCGACCCCGGCCTCCCGCTCCAGATCGGCGAGGTGCCGCATGAGATCGTCGATGGAGCACCCCGACGCCGGGACACGGCTCTCGTCCAGCGCCACCAGGAGAAACCGGCCCCGGCGCCAGTCGAGGCCGGCGGTCAGCTCCCGGCTGTGGGCGGTCCAGTCCTCCAGGAAGGCCCGCGTCCGGTCGAGGATTCGGGCCGTCGCGTCGGCGTCCGGGCGGCGGTCCGCGCCGAAGATCCACAGGCGGGCCGTGTCGGGCATCTCGTCGAGGGCGTTCAGGCTCATGGCGGGTCGGGGGTGGGGTTCGGACGTCCGGGGAGAGCGCCCGCTGCGGACGGCCGTCGGGCGGCCGGCCTCGGGCGGCTGTCGCGGCCGCGTGCCCCGCGGCCGACTCCGGCCCTCAAGGTACACCACCGCGGCGCGGGCCTCTACCTCCGCTCCCCGTCCGCGGCCGTGCCCGCCCCGCCCTCGCTCTCGTCGAGGTCGAGGTCGGCGCCCACCAGCGACTCCAGCCGCGCGACGCCGACCCGGAAGTCGAACCTCCGCTGCACCAGGTCGGCCTCCGCCTCCCGGAGGGTGATCTGCGCCGTCTGGAGGTCGAGGATGGTGGCGAGGCCGAGGCGGAACCGCTCCCGGGACACCTCGAGGTCCTCCCTCGCCAGCTCCACGGTCTGGCGGGCCAGCTCGACGGCGGCCAGCGCCGACTGGACCTGGCTGTAGGCGTCGTCCACGTCGGCCCGGATCTCCAGCTCGGCGGCCCGGACGTCCGCCTCGGCGGCGTCGGCCTGGGCCCGCGACCGCGACATGGAGGCCTCCCGCTGGAACCCGTCGAAGACGGGCAGGCTCCCCTGCAGGGAGATGCTCCAGCTCCGGTTGCCCGGGGGGAAGGCGTTGTTCTGCCACGCCCAGCCGCCCTGGAGGCTCAGGCTCGGGAGGAAGAGGGATCGGGAGCTTCCGACCTCGGCCCGCGCGGCCTGGAGGGCGGCCCGGGCGCTCCGGACGGAGGGCCCATGCTCCAGGGCCCGCCTCATCAGCTCTCCGCGGTCGAGGGGGAGGCTGTCGACCGACAGGGCGGCCTCCTCCACGGGCTCCACCCGCTCCGACGTCCCGAGCGCCCGGGCCAGCTCGAAGGTGGCGGCCCGGGCGTCGTTCTCCGCGTTCACCAGGTCGAGCCGGGCGTTGTTCAGCTCGACGCGGGAGCGGAGGAGGTCGGACCGGTTGGCCTGCCCGACGTCGACCTGCCCGCGGACGAAGTCGAGCTGGTCGCGCTGTCGCTGGACCCGGTCCTCCTCGACCTCCACCAGCTCCCGCGTGGCGACGGCGTTGTAGAAGGCGCGCCTGGCGGAGAGGACCACCTCGAACCGGTTGCTCCGGTGCCGCTGCCGCTCTGCCTGGAGGTTCTCGCGGGCCGCGTCCACCTCGTTGAATCGGCGGAAGCCGTCGAACAGCTCGACGCTGCCGCCGAGCTGAAAGGTCCAGCTCGTGGTGGTGATGGCCTGGCCCGTGGGGTCCAGGCGGCCCGTGCTGGCGTCGCTGAAGCCGTAGCCCAGGTTCACGTCGGGGAGGAAGTCGCCGTAGGCGTCGAGGCGCCGGGCGCGCGCCTGCTCGATCCCCGCGGCCGACCTCGTCCGGTCGGGGTTGTTCCGGAGGGCGATCCGGACGGCCTCGTCGACGGTGACCCGCCGGGGCTCGGGGGCCGCCTCCCCGGGTCGGCCCTCCTGGGCCCGGAGGTCGCCGGCGCCCGACAGCGGGGCGAGGGCGAGAATCGCGGCGGCGGCGAGGGGTGCGGCGGTCCGGGGTGACATGGTCGGTTCTCCTCTCGTGATGCCGGTGGTCCGGCGTCGGCCGCCCGCGGCGCGGCGGCCACGCGCCCCGATCCGGGCCGGCGGGCGTCCGGGGCCGTCCCGGGGGGCGCGTCCGTGCGGTGGCGGGGCCAGGCTCCGGGCTCACCATTCGAGCGCCGTCGAGCGAGATGCAAGGACCGGGGTCGCGCGAACACCGCGGGGGCGGTATCCATCGGGCCCCGACGGAGCGGGGGACG
>CAYZLN010000046.1:0-2801 GCA_964479295.1 uncultured Gemmatimonadota bacterium | reverse complement strand
CGGTGACCGGCCGGCGTCGCCGCCGATGGGGGCCCACGTCTCCGTGGCCGGCGGGCTCCCCCGCGCGGTGGAGCGGGGCGAGGCGATCGGGGCCACGGCGCTCCAGGTCTTCACCAAGCAGCCGCAGCGCTGGGCCGAGCCGGAGCTGGGTGCCGACGACGTCGACGGGTTCCGCCGGGCGATCGGCGGATCGGACGTCCGGGTGGCCGCCGCTCACGACAGCTACCTGATCAACCTGGCGACCGAGAAGCCCGATCTGCTCGAGAAGTCCCGGGCGGCGTTCCGGGCCGAGCTCGAGCGGTGCGTGCGGCTCGGGATCGACTACCTGGTCACGCACCCGGGCAACGCCACCGGCGGCGACCGGGAGGCGGCTCTTCGGCAGAACGCCCGTGTGGTGGCCGAGGTGCTCGGGGAGGTGGAGGGCCCGACGCGGGTCCTGCTGGAGACGACGGCCGGCAGCGGCACCGCCCTCGGGTGGCGGTTCGAGGAGCTGGCGGAGCTGCTCGGCGGGATCCCGGACGATCTGCGGCCGCGGACGGGCGTCTGTCTCGACACGGCCCACGTCTTCGCCGCCGGCTACGACCTCCGCGGCGACTTCGACGGGGTGATGGAGGCGTTCGACCGGACGGTGGGCCTCGAGCGGCTCGAGCTCCTCCATCTCAACGACTCGGAGGCGGAGCAGGGCAGCCGGGTCGACCGCCACGCCCACATCGGCCGGGGGGAGCTGGGCGAGGAGGCGTTCCGGCCGGTGATGCGGGACCCCCGGCTCCGGGGCGTGCCCCGGGTGCTGGAGACGCCGAAGGGGGACGACGCCACGGCGTCGGACCGGCGGAACCTGGAGACCCTCCGCCGCCTCGCCGAGGGCTGACCCCGACGCCCGGGCAGCCCCGGGACCCGGAGGCGCGCATCCTGCAAGCACACTCCCCCGGTCGGCGGGACCGTCTCCCGCCGGCGCGCTCGTCGCCCCTGCCCGGGGACGGGGCGCCCGCCGACCGTCGAGCCCGGCCGGCGCCCCGGCCGACCGGCGAGGTCACCAGCGGAGGGAGGACGAAGTCCCGTGGAGTGCATCGTGTGCGTCAAGCACGTGCCCGAGTCGGACACGCGCGTCCGGATCGCCGACGACGGGAAGAGCCTCGACCCGTCGGGCGTCAAGTACACGCTCAACCCCTACGACGAGTTCGCCGTCGAGGAGGCCATCTCCCGGGTCGAGGAGGCCGACGGGGAGGGCTCCGTGACGGTGCTGTCGGTGGGATCCGACGACGCCGAGGAGACGCTGCGGACGGCGCTCGCCATGGGCGCCGACCGGGCCCTGCTGCTCCGCCCCGACGGCGACGCCCCGCCGTCGGACGGACTCGTGGTCGCCCGGGCGCTGGCCGAGGAGATCCGCGGCCGGGACTTCGACCTCCTCTTCTTCGGCAAGCAGGCCATCGACGACGACAACATGCAGGTCCCGGCGATGGTCGCTGAGCTGCTCGACCTCCCCTGCGCCACCGTGGTCGTCGAGCTCGAGGTCGGCGACGGGACGGTGACCGCCGTGCGGGAGGTCGAGGGCGGCCACGAGAAGGTCGAGATGGAGACGCCGGCCGTGATCGCCGCGCAGAAGGGGCTCAACGAGCCCCGCTACGCCAGCCTCAAGGGCATCATGGCGGCCAAGAAGAAGCCGCTGGAGACGAAGGACGCGGAGCTGGCCGAGGCGGGGCTGGAGCTGCTGTCGCTCGAGGAGCCGCCGGAGCCCGAGGCCGGGGAGATCGTGGGCGAGGGCCCCGAGGCCGCCCCGGAGCTCGCCCGCAAGCTGCGAGAAGAAGCGAAGGTGCTGTGATGGGAAGCGTCCTGGCGTACGCGGAGACGAGGGGAGGGAGCGTCCGGGGGGTCGCGGAGGAGACCGTCACCGCCGCCCGCCGGCTGGCCGACGAGCTGGGAGGGACGGTGGACGTCCTGGTCCTGGGCCCTCCGGGACTCGGCGAGGCCGCCGGCGACCTGGCCGGGTTCGGGGCCGACCGGATCCTGGTGGCCGAGGACGAGGCCTTCGACGTCTACGCGCCGGAGGCGGCCGTGCGCGCCCTGGAGTCGATCGTCGGGGCCGACGACTACGGGGCCGTCCTCTTTCCGGCCTCCGCCCGGGGGAAGGACCTGGCCCCGCGGGCGGCCGCCCGCCTGGGCCGGTCGCTGGCCACCGAGGTCACCGAGATCTCCGTGGAGGACGGCCGTCCCGTGGTGGTCCGCCCGCAGTACGCCGGGAAGGCCCACGCCCGCGTGGCCTTCCGTGAGAGCCCGGCCCTGATCTCCGTCCGGCCCAACGTCTTCCTGCCCGAGGAGAGCCCCGGCGACGGGGAGGTCGAGCGGATCTCCGTCGATCCGGAGCCCTCCTCGCACCGGTTCCACCCGGTGGAGACCGGCGACCGGGAGAAGCTCGACGTCGCCGAGGCCGGGATCGTCGTCTCCGGCGGCCGAGGGATGCAGGGCCCGGAGAACTGGCACCTCCTCGAGGATCTGGCGGACGCCCTGGGCGACGGCGTGGCCCTCGGGGCGAGCCGGGCGGTCGTGGACGCCGGATGGCGCCCCCACGAGGAGCAGGTGGGCCAGACCGGCAAGGTCGTGACGCCGAACCTGTACTTCGCCATCGGCATCAGCGGCGCCATCCAGCACCTGGCGGGCATGCGCACCTCGAAGGTGATCGTGGCCGTCAACAAGGACTCCGAGGCGCCGATCTTCGAGGTGGCGGACTACGGGATCGTCGGAGACCTGTTCGACGTGGTCCCGCGGCTGACGGAGGAGATCCGGGAGCTTCGGTCGGACGGGTA